>JAGXHD010000097.1 GCA_024636395.1 Sulfitobacter sp. | reverse complement strand
CCGACAGATGGGTCTGCGCTCGCTCCCCGTCGTAATGGGGCCGGACCGCGCGGCAAAACTCGCCTGTGTGATCATGGCCGTGCCACAAGTTGCAGTAATCTCCTTGCTGTTGTGGTGGGGCAAGCCGTTGCACGCCGCCGCCATCGTCGTGATGCTGGCCGGGCAATTGGCCGCCATGCGCGTGCTGCTGCGTGATCCCGAAGGCAAGACACCATGGTATCAGGGTGTCGGAATTCTTCTCTATATCACCGGCATGATGATCACCGCCTTCGCGCTCCGAGGTTTGTAATGTGCATCTGACATGGCTTCAGATTTTCCGCCTTGGACTGGTGCAAATGTCACTGGGTGCGGTTGTCGTGCTCACCACCTCGACGTTCAACCGATTGATGGTGGTCGAGTTCGCACTTCCGGCTGTTCTGCCCGGCGCACTTGTAGGCCTGCACTACGGGATACAACTCAGCCGCCCACGCTGGGGCTTCACATCCGACAAAGGCGGCAACCGCACTGCATGGATCATCGGCGGTATGGCCGTTCTGGCGCTGTGCGGAATTCTGGCAGCCTATGCCGTCACGCTTTTTACAACCAGTTACGCATTGGCCATTGGCCTCTCCATTATTGCCTATGCCGGTATCGGTATGGGGGTCGGCGCTTCAGGCACATCGTTACTCGCCCTGCTCGCCACAACCACAACACCCCATAGGCGTGCCGCCGCCGCCACGATTACATGGTTGATGATGATCCTTGGCATTGCGTTGACAGCGGGCATCGCCGGCAGCTTCCTTGACCCCTATTCACCTGCCCGCATGATGACCGTCGTCACCGTCGTAGTCAGCCTCGCGATGCTGCTGACAATCGTCGCAACAGGCCGAATCGAACGGGGCCTGATTGTCGCGGAACCAGAGCCTCAGACACCCTTCATGGAAGGGCTGCGGGAAATATGGGCAGAGCCGCGCGCGCGTAACTTCACGATCTTCGTGTTCTTGTCGATGAACGCTTATTTCATGCAGGAACTTATTCTCGAGCCCTATGCAGGCCTTGTTTTCAACTTCACGCCTGGCCAGTCTACGCAACTCAGTGGAGCGCAAAACGGTGGAGTCTTTCTGGGAATGCTCACTGTGGGTCTCATGGCCACCGGCCTGAAAACCGGCAGCATGCGTGCCTGGATTACGGCTGGCTGCCTAGGCTCTGCCGCCATCCTCGGGCTGATCGCGCTCAACGGCACGGGCGCATCCTTTGCACCTCTCACCCCGCTGGTGACAGCGCTTGGGTTTTTCAACGGCATGTTTGCTGTGGCGGCCATCGGCTGCATGATGACACTGGCGTCTGACGGACGTGCGCGCCGCGAAGGCACGCGTATGGGCCTTTGGGGCGCGGCCCAAGCCATTGCCGCAGGTTTCGGTGGCCTCACAGGGGCCGCCGCCGTCGATATCTTGCGCACAACATTACCCGATGGCGCCGCCTTTGGCGCTGTCTTCACATTCGAGGCATGTCTTTTTGTCGCGGCGGCCATCATGGCGTTGCGCATTCTAGACCGCACCACCGCGCCGACTTTGCCCGCGCTTATACCTGGAGAATAGCCAAATGTCTGATCCGAAATTCGATGTTGTCGTTGTTGGGGGTGGCCCCTGCGGTGCCACAGCTGCCGCCGATCTGGCTGAACGCGGCTATACTGTCGCCTTGCTGGACCGTGACGGACGGATCAAACCCTGCGGCGGTGCGATCCCACCGCGCTTGATCAAGGATTACAACATTCCCGATGAGATGGTTGTGGCCCGCATTAGGACCGCGCGCATGGTGTCACCGACCCAGCGCCACGTCGATATCCCGATCGAAAACGGCTATGTCGGCATGGTCGACCGCGAGCATTTTGATGAATTCCTGCGTGTGCGCGCCGCCGATGCCGGCGCCACACGTTTGACCGGCACCTACACCAAGATCTCCCGCGATGCGCAAGGCACCCATGTCCACTACCGCCACAAGAAAAGCGGCGAGACGCGCGCGATGACCTGCCGCATGGTGATCGGTGCGGATGGTGCACGCTCCAACGTGGCCAAGGCCGAAGTGCCCGGTGGCAATAAAATCCCCTATGTGATCGCCTACCACGAAATCATCGAGGCCCCCACCGAGACAACGGAACAGTACAATCCTGCGCGCTGTGACGTGATCTATGATGGAAAGATCAGCCCCGATTTCTATGGCTGGGTTTTCCCACACGGGAAATCGGCGAGTGTCGGCATGGGCACCTGCATCGAGGGTGTAGACCTGAAGAAGGCCACCGCCGATCTGCGCGAGGCTGCGGGCCTCACCGATTGCAAAACCATACGCCGCGAAGGCGCGCCGATCCCACTTAAGCCACTGGACCGCTGGGACAACGGCAATGATGTACTGCTGGCGGGCGACGCAGCAGGCGTGGTTGCACCCTCGTCCGGCGAAGGAATCTATTACGCTATGGCCTGCGGCACATCTGCGGCTCTGGCCACCGCGCGCCGCTTGCGCACGAACATGCCCTCCGACCTCAAACTCAGCCGCAAGATGTTCATGAGCGAGCATGGTCAGGTCTTCCGCGTTTTGGGTGCAATGCAAAACGCCTATTATCAGTCTGACATGCGGCGCGAACGATTCGTCTCGCTGTGCCACGACGTAGATGTTCAAAAACTGACCTTCGAGGCCTATATGAACAAAAAGCTGGTGGCCGCGCGGCCCTTGGCACATCTGAAGATTGGGTTTAAGAATATCGCGCACCTGACGGGACTCGTATCCGAAACACGGGTCTAAGCATGCTTGACGGAGACGTAATGACCGAGATCATGATCCCCGCGTGGGTCGACGGGACACTTCAACCCGTCGAGAAGCTGGACGCGCATCTACGTGGCCTGCGGCACAAGGCCGTATCGGTGTTCGTGTTGGCGGATCATGCGATGCTGATCCAGCGCCGCGCTCTGGGGAAATACCACACGCCGGGTCTGTGGGCCAACACCTGTTGTACCCACCCCGAGTGGGACGAACCCGACGCCACTTGCGTCACGCGCCGCCTCAGTGAAGAACTCGGCATCAAAAATGTGCGTGCACATCATCGCGGACAGGTCGAATACCGCGCGGATGTGGGCTGCGGTCTCATAGAGCATGAACTGGTTGAGGTCTTTGTCGTTGACACCACCCGCGATCTGCCGCTGGCGCTGAACCCTGAAGAGGTGATGGAGACGCGCTGGATTACCTTGACAAATCTGCGCGCACAGATCGTCGACACTCCGGAGATTTTCACGCCATGGCTGCGCATTTACATGGCTCAGCACAGCGCGTTGATCTTTGGCGCCGATGCCTAAAAACAGCTTCGCCTGAAACGGCAAAAGCCCCCGCCGCGAGTTATCGCGGCGGGGGCTTTTGCCGTTTCAGATCTCGTTGACTT
Organism: Sulfitobacter sp.; assembly: GCA_024636395.1. GTDB lineage: Bacteria > Pseudomonadota > Alphaproteobacteria > Rhodobacterales > Rhodobacteraceae > JAGXHD01. The sequence continues at coordinate 16,629 of JAGXHD010000097.1, read as the reverse complement.
TCACCCGCTGTACCTGTGCCGCCTGCAAGGCCATCGCAGCAATATCGCCCGCCGTCATGCCCGCATCGGCGTACATCGCATCGGGTGCTGCGTGATCGATAAACCGGTCAGGCAGTGTCACGGTACGTACTGCAAGCGTACCGTCAAGCCACCCTTCGTTCGCCAGATGGTGGAGCACCATCGCGCCAAAACCGCCCTGCGCTCCTTGCTCTACCGTGATCAATACACGGTGCTTGCGCGCCAGCTGGTTGATCAGCGCCTTGTCCAGAGGTTTTGCAAACCGCGCATCGGCCACCGTAACCGTCAGCCCCTGGGCCTCGATCAGATCGGCTGCGCGCTGGCTCTCGCCCAGATGCGCACCGAACGACAGGATCGCGACGTCGAATCCTTCGCGCACGACAACGCCTTTGCCAATCTCGAGCGGGACACCCTGTTGGGGCAAAACCACGCCCTCCCCTTCACCACGCGGATAGCGGAAGGCGATGGGCCCGTTGTCATAGGCCGCCGCTGTCGCCACCATGTGCACCAGCTCAGCCTCGTCCGAGGCGGCCATCACCACCATGTTCGGCAGTGCCGCAAGATAGCCAATGTCGAATGCGCCTGCATGGGTGGCACCATCCGCCCCCACCAGCCCGGCCCGGTCAATCGCAAAGCGAACTGGCAGGTTTTGCAGCGCCACGTCATGCACGATCTGATCATATCCACGTTGCAGGAAGCTCGAATAAATCGCCACAAACGGCTTCAATCCGCCCGCAGCTGCACCGGCAGCAAACGTAACGCCATGCTGCTCCGCGATGCCCACGTCGAACATCCGGCTGGGGTGCGCCTTCGCAAAGATATCAAGACCCGTACCTCCCGGCATCGCTGCCGTGATCGCCACAATCCTGGAATCCCGCCGCGCCTCATCCACCAGTGCGTTGCCAAAGACTGCCGTATAGGATGGTGCGTTTGGTTTGGATTTGACCTGTACTCCGGTCAGCGGATCAAATTTCGATACCCCGTGATAGCTGTCGGGAGCAGTTTCGGCAGGCGCGTATCCTTTGCCCTTCGTCGTGCAGCAATGGATCAGAACCGGACCAGTGGCTCGCGTGCGCGCGGCGCGTAGAACGCTCAGCAGCTGCGGCATGTCATGGCCATTGATCGGCCCGATGTACTGGAAGCCAAGGTTTTCGAACAACGTACTGCCTTCGGCCACAGCGCCAGTCACCATCTCGCGCGCGCGCCGTGCGTGCTCACGCAGCGGACCGGGCAATGCAGCCTCGAACCCGTCGGCAAGTTCCTTGAGCCCACCGAGCGGCGAGGCGTAGAGGCCGGAGAGATATTTCGACATCGCGCCCACGGGTGGGGCGATACTCATCTCATTGTCATTGAGGATCACAAACATGCGGCGGCCCATATCGCCTGCGTTATTCATTGCCTCATAGGCCATGCCTGCACTGATGGATCCATCCCCGATCACAGCGATAGCATCGCCCGTAGGCTCCCCCATGTCACGCGCTACGGTGAACCCGAGGGCGGCAGAGATGGAGGTAGAGGAGTGGGCCGCGCCGAAGGGGTCGAATTCGCTCTCGGAGCGTTTGGTAAACCCGGACAATCCGCCTTCCTGACGCAGAGTATGCATCCGGTGGCGACGGTTGGTGAGCACCTTGTGCGGATAGCACTGGTGGCCCACGTCCCAGATAAGTTTGTCCCGTGGCGTGTCGAAAACAGCGTGCAGTGCCACAGTAAGCTCGACCACACCCAGCGACGATCCCAGATGCCCACCGGTGGTGGCCACAGAGGCGATCACTTCCTGACGCACCTCATCAGCCAACTGCGACAGCTCCACATCGTTCAGCACTTTCATATCAGCGGGGATAGACACTCGGTCAAGGATAGGCGTGGCGCGACGCGCGGCACCAGACACGACTGACTGCACTTTCGGTGTGGGACGGCGCATAGCATCTTCCTTTTCTCAACTGTGAAAAAATTTCGAACTTCGGATGATTGCCCGTTAGCCCGGGAACAGAGGGTGACACCCGCCTTTGGGCGGTCCACCCTCTGTCTCCCGTAGCCAACAGGAGGCGTCAGGGGGTCGAGGCCCCCGACATTACCAGATAACCCTAGGGACAGAGCTATCCGATTTCGTAAGAGGCAGGGCGCGCCATAGGTCGGCACCCTGCCCCGAATTGCTTAGGCCGTGACGGAGGTTTCCGCTGGCAGCATGTACGACAACGGCGTGGGGTCAGGCGCTTCCTTGGATTCTGCCGGAAGCAGACCGCCGATCCAGATGGTCACCGCGAGGAAAACCCCGACCACGATACAAAATAGCGCGGCATATCCAGCTCCCTTCATCATCAGCAGGAACACATCGGCCCGAAGGCGGAAGGAACGTTCGCCGGTGCGAAGATAGTCAGCGTTGTTATCAGTCATCTCTCGATCTCCTTAGTTGAGCGGCGCAAAGCCGCGGGCCTGTGCCCAGATGAACCAGTTGTCTACAACCGTGCCGGTCAGCAGGATCCCAATACCACCCGTCAGAGTGGTCAGAACTGCGAACCACCAGGCCCAGCGGTGGATACCTTCCATCGTCGCGTTAAAGCCCATGGTCCAGCGCCAGAAGAGGCCGGCACGTTCAGAGGCAGTCCCGCGGTCCACAATCTGTTCGATCTCACGCTCGCCGCCGTACCGGCTCACTGCGAGGATCGTGGCACCGTGCATAGCGAACAACAGGGCGGATCCGTAGAGGAACACAATGCTGAGCGCATGGAACGGGTTGTAGAAAAGGTTGCCGTAGGTCAACGAGAAGAGGTTCGTCCAGTCAAGGTGCGAGAAGACACCGTATGGCACCGCTTCACTCCAGGATCCCATCAGGATAGGGCGGAACAGCCCAAGAACGAAAACCAGCCACAGCGCGGAGGCGAATGCCCATGCGACGTGTTTGCCCATGCCCAGTTCTTCAGCACGCAGGTAGGTACGGATCCACCAGCACACCAGAGATACGGCAAAGAAGAAGCCCGCGATCAAAAACCAGCCGCCATCATTCAGCGGGGCAAAGCCCAGACCGTATTCCGCGCTCGGCGGCTCGAGCGACAGCCAGAAGAGCTCCCGCATAAACAGCGCTGGAGAGTAGTCGACCTGTGCCCAGTAGTTCATCCCGATGATGACGAACCAGATCAGACCGGTAACTAGAGAGATGACACCGAAGGTGCCTAGATAAATCGGACCCAACTGTGCGTTGCCGAAGATACCGGCAAGTTTGCTGAAGCCGCCGCTCCCCGTGCGTTCTCTTTGGAGTAGCCCCGCAGGGTCTACTCCCATCTCGGCCGGTCCTTGGACCTGAACCTGAGTGAAGATGTTCTGATATTCAGCCATGTCTCATGTCCTCCTTAAAGATCCGCCCACCAGGGCAACAATGCGTACCAATCCCACCATGCGCTCCACTGGTCGAACCAGATCGTGCCGGAGATGACGATACAGATGGCGCTCCACAAACCAGCGTTCAGCGCCAGCAGCAGACCGAGGCGGTGAATACCCAAAGGTCCGATCGAATAGCCGACCAGATCGCGGAAGTAAGTATCCTCGTGGTCTGGTGTACCGATTGTCTTGCCTTTACCGGGATTGACCGCAGAGAGCACCAACGAGCCATGCAGAGCCAGTGCGAAACACGTCGTGAAGAAGAACGTGATTGCTACCATATGCGCCGGGTTGTAGTGGAAGTTGCCGTAGGCGTAGCCCACGTTGTTCACCCAATCGAGGTGGGAGAAGATCCCGTAGGGAAAGCCGTGACCCCAAGCGCCCATCAGCAGGGGCCGTATGATCACAAGCGTCACATAAGCCAGAATCGCGAAGCTAAACGCAATCGGAACGTGATACCCCATACCAAGCTTGCGGCAGATTTCGACCTGTCGCAGCGCCCATGAGATAAACGCCATCGTGGCGCAGATCGTGATGACCTGCCACAATCCGCCCTCCGCCAACGGTGCCACCCCAAGGCCCACCTCCAACGATGGTGGATTTATCGAGATTAGCCATGGGTTCCACGTATCGCCTAGCGCTGCGCCGTAAAAAATCAGTATTGTTCCGAGGGCGGCGAAGAAAAATGTCGTGACCCCAAAAAAGCCTACATAAAATGGGCCCACCCAGAAATCGAACAGGTCTCCACCAACCAGCGTCCCGCCTCGGACACGGTATTTTCTTTCGAAGCTGAGCATTGCCATCTTCTGTCTCCTTTAGCGCCACCGCCCGGCTAGGGCAGACTCGCGCGTTGTGATTACGGGGTTTGCCGTGGGCGGCGGAGGTAAACCGTCGTCGCCCACAGCGCTGTCGTGCAACTGAGCTTATTCCGCTGCTTCTGCCGCACCGAAGGCGCGGTTGAACCAGTTGGTCTCTGGATTGCTGAGCAGGACGAGGTGAATCATCGCTGCAAGCAAAAAGAGGAACACGCCCTGCGCCACGAAAACGCGACGGGGGTCAAAGATAAGCCAGATTTTGTAGAACTGTGCCATGTTATATATTCCTCTCGATTACCAGGCGAACCAAGGCAGTTTGAAGTACGTCAGCAAGTGAGCGACAGATGCCACGATCGTGAAGATCATGAAGCCGCTCATATATACCGAGTGCAATTCCTGCGCTTGCTCGTCTGTCAAACCTGTGAAGGACAGGTCGTTTTTATCAGCCATGTTTATTCTCCTAGAAAAAAGGTCCGATGCCGCGCTTCCCCCGCGGCTGGGTCACAACGAGGGCTCTTCCCCCGTTCCAATTCACCGCTCGTTTCGGAGTAGTGAATTTCTGTATGCCCTGGTCCCTCAGAAGCAAATTTCTATCTTGATCGTCACGCCTGTTCAGGCGGAGAAGATCATTGGTGTAATAATCTGCGCTTGGCTCCACGCAGCCTTTACGGGCCCGCGCGATGGCAGGGCCATTTGCCGTACTGCCATCAGCGTCCATGTCAGGATCGCGAGCGGCAGAGTGGCGACAAAGATGATAGCGAAATAGGCGTAATACTCACGCAAGTGGGCGTTTGCATTGCGCTTGCGCGGCATGCTTGTGTCAGTGGTAAAATCAGTCATTTCGTTCCTCCCGAACTGGGTTGAAGACTATCTACCGTTTCCAGAACCACCCGCTCTGCGCCACTGCTCAGCGCACGCTTTTCAGCTTCGTCGCGCAAAGTCTTGGCCGCAGAGATGCGGGTCAGGATCGGATGAGACGCCACGATTTCATCGAGGCGGGCCTGCGCGTCGGCATCCCAGGGGAAGTCACGACGCAAAGGAGTGAGTGTTGCATCTGTCTGGTCCATTTCGCTGCCGAGCGGCAGAATGTGGAACAGAGCATCGAACAGGCCGTTACAGACCTCTTGCAACATATACGTAGCACCCGCGTAGCCCATGAAGGGGGTTCCCGTGGCGCGGCGGATCGCGGCGCCCGGAAAGCTGGCGGGTATGAAGGTGGGAGACGGACCAAAGCCCGATTTCATCTCTGCGAGGTACATCTTTTCGTTGATGCTCCCCATCAGGATCAGCGGCCGCTTGGTGTGGATCATGTGCCGCACTTCGTCGTTGTTGGTTTTCTTGCCCCGTGTCCGCGCAACCGCAAAGGCGCAGGGCAGACCCAGATCATCCTCGAGGAAGGCACGCACACCGCGCGCGTATGTCTCGTTCGCAACAATCCCGAAGGAGGCCGTGGCGAAAAAGTCCTGAGTGACAGAGCGCCACAAATCCCAGACCGGTTTGATGGTCGAGTGCTTCTCCTGCTCAATGAATGGCTCCGGATCCAGCTCCAACATCTCGCCCAGCTTGCGCAGGAATTTCGTGGTGGACTCAATTCCCATCGGCGCTTGCAGATAGGGCTTACCCAACACTTCACACAGGCCACGACCAAATTCGCGGTACATCGTGACATTGACGTCCGAATTCACAAGATTGCGCATCTCGCCCACATGGGCGCCCAGCGGCATCACCATATTAATCTCAGCACCGATGCCTTCGATCAGGCGCCGGATTTCGGCGAGGTCTGATGGCATGTTGAACGTGCCATACATCGGCCCGAGGATGTTGACGCGCGGTGCGGCACCCTCCTCGCGCTTCACTTCCTTGGGCATGCGGCCCTTGGTCATACCAAATTCGGTAAAGATCCAGGTCATCGCGCGGTCCGCAGATTCCCATTGGTCCTCGTCAATCGTGCGCGGCAAGAAGCGTTGAATGTTCGTCCCTGCCGGCGTCACGCCACCACCAATCATCTCAGCGATGGATCCGGTCACAACCACCGCTGGTAGCGCAGGATCTAGAACACCCCATGCGCGCTTCATTGCTTCTTCGGTGCCCGAGCCCATTTCGCTTTCGCCCAGCCCCGTCACCACAATCGGCAGCTCATGCGGCGGCAGCGCATCGGTGTAGTGCAACACAGACGTTACCGGCAGGTTTTCGCAGCCTACGGGGCCGTCGATCACACATTGCAAGCCTTTGACGGCGCAAAATGCATATACCGCACCCCAATATCCGCCCGCGCGGTCATGATCTTGCACCAGCATCAGATCATCTCCGCAGCTTTGGCCGCTTTCGCAGCACGTTCAAGCTTCTTTGCATTGAGCGCGCGGAACTCGGGCTTCACATTAGGGGATTTTTCCCAGACGCCGGCCGTGTCACCATAGCCTACACCCTCGAAAAATGCCTTCATCTTGCCCATACGCTCTTTGTTGCCCATCGCCGCATTTACGACTTCCTGCAATGATCCGGCACCAGCGACGCCCATCAAGGGACGCGCAGAAATCAGGTTGGTGAAGTAGAGCGACGGAATGCCCATTTCCTTGCCTTTTTGAACAACCGGCGTGGTGCCAATGGCCAGGTCAGGCTGGATCGCTTCCATCGCAGCACAGTCATCTTCCAACGACGCGCGGAATTTCACTTTCACGCCCTTGGCTTCTAACCATGCGGCATCATCTGCAGACCATTCGGATTTGGCACAGGCGGTGCCAACATATGGCACGTTCGCACCGCTCTCGATCAGCAAACGCGCGACAAGCAGCTCGGAGCCTTCATAGCCCGACAGCGTGATCGTTCCATTGATCGGCGTCGCGGCAAGCGCACCTTTGATCGCGGGCAGGAACATGTTCTGCGCTTCCGCAATCTTCTCAGCAGAGATGCCAAAGATTTCACCAATGCCCTTAAGCCAGCTGGCGGTCCCATCAAGACCAACGGGCGCGGATCCCAGGACTGGACGGCCCGCTGCTTGGAATTCGCGCACAGCGGAGGTGTAGAATGGATGGATCGCGGCAACGGCACCGCAATCAAGCGCGCCATAAAGCTCACGCCATTCGCGGCAAGGCACAACAGGACCAGCGGCCAGACCCAGCGGGGCCAGCATCGCGCCGATCATCATGGGATCAGCCGGAAACATCTCGCCCAGCAGGCTCACGGTCGGGCGATCCGATTTGCCGGACGCGGGCATTGGCACGGGGCCGGCCTTGATCTCTTCGCGAGCGTATTTCAGCATCGCACCGGCCAGCACATCCTTGGCCTCTGCGTGCGTCGGGATGCCAAAGCCAGGCACATCGATACCGATGATGCGCACACCGTTTATCTCGGGTGGCAACAGTCGCAACGGTACACCAGAGGCCGTCGGCACACACAGGTTCGTCACGATGATCGCGTCAGTTTTCTTTGGATCAGCGGCCTGATGTACCGCATCGCGGATATCTTCGAACAACTTGCCCGTCACCAGCGTTTCCGAGTTGAAAGGCACGTATCCGACCGAACGCCGCGCACCATAAAAATGGCTCACGAACGTCAGGCCATAGACACAGCATGCAGAGCCGGACAAAATCGTTGTCACACGCTTCATCCGCAGGCCAACCCGAAGGGAGCCAAACGCTGGACACATGCTTTGTGGCTGGTCGTGGGGACCAGTCGGATAATCCTTCGCAAACTTGTCGAGCATTTCGGAATTGCCGGCCATACGCGCCGCCTTTTCCATCTCCGCTCCCGAGGAGCAACCGAGGCCATCTTGCGTCAGCGGCACGTCGTTTTTAACTGTGTCGCTCATGACGAATACCTCTGGCGGCGCACATCGCGGCTCGGGCCGGACAGCTCGTCAATAAATACCTGCGCAGGATGCTTTGCTGGTTTGCTTACTCGGCGTGACATAGTCTCGTTGATGCCCGTCACGTTGCTCGTATCGTCGTTGTCACCCGCACGCGTTTGCGCTGTTTCCGAAAACTGGCCGCGCGCGATGTCGCGCAATAGGCGTTCGATCTGTTTGGAATCTGCATTGGCCAACACAGCTTCCAGTTCGCGGAAGATATCTGCTTTATACTGTGTCATATATCACCTCCAAGCTTTCGACAGGCTTGGCGTTCTTACCACGCATGTCTGCGTCGCTCGCAGGGACCAGAACATAATCGCCACCCGTCTCGGACGCATCGAACAGCGCCAGCAGGCCGTCTTGATCCAATGGTGTGGGCCGCACGGGCGGTGCGATACCAACCGCGTCGCCAAGAGCTGCAAACAGGCTACCCCATTTGCTCTCGTTCGTGCCAACGATTTGGTAGTTGGCAGATTTCTTGCGCAGGTCGTCATCCTGCGGGATCGCCGCAAGCACCGGGATTTTCACCGCTTTGGCAAATGCCGCCGCTTCGCCCGAGCCGTCATCCTTGTTGATCACGAGACCCGCAACACCGACGTTGCCACCCAGCTTGCGGAAGTATTCCACCGCAGAGCAGACGTTGTTGGCCACATACAGCGACTGCAAATCATTGGACGCGACCAGAATGACCTTTTGCGCCATGTCACGCGCGATGGGCAGGCCAAAGCCGCCACAGACTACATCACCAAGGAAATCGAGGAGGACATAGTCGAAGTCCCAGTCGTGGAACCCCAGCTTCTCCAGCAGCTCGAAACCGTGGATTATGCCGCGGCCGCCACAGCCACGACCCACTTCCGGCCCGCCGAGCTCCATCGCAAACACACCGCCACGCTTAAAGCAAACGTCGCCGATCTTCACTTCCTCGCCGGCCAACTTCTTGCGTGACGAGGTTTCGATAATAGTTGGGCATGCCTTACCACCAAAAAGCAATGAGGTGGTATCGGATTTCGGATCGCACCCGATCAGCAAAACGCGCTTGCCCTGCTCGGCCATCATGTGGCTCAGGTTTGCGAGCGTGAAGGATTTACCGATACCGCCTTTGCCATAGATCGCAATGATCTGGGTCTTGGACGTCGGCTCACCGTGGATGACATCGGCCAGATCTTCATTCGCTTCATCACGAAGGCGTTGATCAAAGTCGGAAATGCTGCCGCTTGTCTTCAGGTTTGGGATATCAAGTGTCATGCGTGACCTTTCCAGTCGAGTATCATTTTCAGGCAGTGGGCGTCGTTGAAGGCGATTGGATACGCCTCGGCTGCCTGCGCTGCGGGAAGAGTATGGGTGATCAGGCCACCCAGGCTAAGATTGCCGCTCTCTACGAGAGCGCGGGTGGCGACGAGATCATCGCGGGTCCATTCCGCGGCAACGCGAAAGCGGGCTTCTTTCATGAACGCGGGCGGGAAGGCAAAGCTGACAGCGCCGGTGTAGAAACCGGCTAGCACCACTTCGCCACCTTTGCCGATCCGTCCGATCAGCTGGCCAAGGATACCCTCGGCTCCTGAAACGTCGTAGACGGACATATAATCTTTACGCGGGTCATCATCGGGATGGACAACCTCATATCCTTCTGCACCCGCCCGGCGATCGGGGTTGATGTCCCAGACCGTCGGCGCCGGAGCGCCCGCCGCAAGGGTAAGGCGCGCCAGCAGGCGACCCAAAACACCATGACCAACAATTAGGTCTGGCACGGCCTTTTGCGGGCCTGCCATCGCGTGCCGCGCCGTTGCCGCAAGTGCGAGCAATGCGCCCTCGGCCCCGAGGCCTGCGTCAATCTTTGTGGCCCGCGCCGCATCGCTCACCAACAGGCTGCATGCACCACCGAACAGACCGAAAGCACCGTCAAAGCAATTGGCACCCGGTACAAATACCCGGTCGCCCACTTTGAAGTTTGTATCAGGCCCGGCCTCGACTACTTCACCCGCCGCTTCGTAGCCGGGAACCAGCGGATAACCCATGCCAGGGAATGGTGGCATTTCACCCGTCCAGAACAGCTTTTCTGTACCGGTCGAAATACCTGAATGACTGACCTTCACCACGATGTCATTGGCGGTGGGAGCCGTAACCCCCAACACATCGAGCCCTATTTTTTTGGGCTCTTTCAGTATGACAGCTGTAGTTTGCAATTCAGTCTCCCAGTGTTGTCTGAGTTGCCCGGTCCGCTCACTTTCGGGACTCATGCAACGCTTTGCTCTTACTGTAATACTAACTAGACAGATCAGTGTGTCAACTAAATTAGACACTTTTGGCAACTAAAGATCGTTACGGTTTACGGGCCTCGATACAGGACGTGACAAACGGGCGGCGCGATGAGGCCGCTTTGACCGCGTCAAAGCCCGCCACCTGGCAAAGCTGCGTAATCTCAGTAGCAGACCGGGTACGCCCAGTGCGCATCGCCAGTGTATAAAGTGCAAAATACGCATCCCCCGCGCGGGTCGGCTGCGCCCCACCAGTCATCGGCTCGGAGATGATCAGCCGCCCGCCCGACGGGAGTGCCGCGTAACAGTGTGCTAGCAGCGCCACGACCGTCTCATCGCTGTGATCATACAATACCCGAACAAGGCTGATCGCATCTGCATCCTGCGGCAGCGCGCCATCACGAAACGAGCCACAGACGATTCTGGTGCGCGATGTCAGCCCCGCCGTCGCGAATCGCTCGGCAGCAGAGGGACCCACTTCGGGCAGATCGAACAGCGTAAGCTCGGTGCCTTTGTACACAGCACCCACTGCCGCGAGAAAAGCGCCAGAGCCACCGCCGATGTCCATCAAGCGTTTAACACCAGACAGATCGACAGCAGCCAGCGTATCATCAGCAACCAACAGCTGGCTTTGTGCCATCAGATCGGAATAGGTCGCCGCGACCTCCGGCTCCATATCGCCACCAAAGACGTAGGGCCAAAACCGTGCGAGTTCCGTCTCGACCTCGCCGCGAAAAAACGCGACTGGATCGGATAGATCACGGTAAAGGACATCGTGATGCGCAATCATCTGGCTCAGGCCCGGCACACCAACAAGGGCGGCGCCAGTGCGACTGATGCCGTAGCGCCCTTTGCGGCGGGACTTAAGCACACCAAGGGCCACACCGGCGCGCAACAGGATCTGCATCCGCTCAACAGGCATCAGCGCCAGCTCTGCCAAGGCTTGCGCCTCCATAGGCCCGTCCATCAGCTTGTGCGGAATCTCAAGCTGCACCAGAGCAGACAGCACCTGTGAATGGCAAAATCCGGCCAGCAAATCAAACATGGCCTCGCCCTCGCGGCGTACGATACGCCGCGTAAGGAACGACTTGGCGGCCCACTTCTGAAACCCCCGCGCCGCCATCAGCCGGTTGAACCAGCCTGAGGTAGACGGCCTGCCCTTGGAGGCGGCCAGAGTTTCTCCATGGGCGGCGTAAGTCATTCGCCTGCGATCTTCGCCGCTTGTTCCGCGCGCCATTTTATCGGGGTCAGTGCCTCCGCCTGCGCGTTAACCATCGCTGCCAACATCGCCTCACCGGGGCATTTCGGTATCGAGGATATCGCCCCCCCGAGGATATCACGCATCCGGTGGATCGCACCGTTGATGCCCAGTTCGGTCACCGCATTGGGCCGCCCATGCAGATCATCCTGTCCAACGGGCTTGCCCAGTGTATCTTCGTCATAAAGCGCGTCGCGCAAATCATCGGCCACCTGAAACGCTTCGCCGATACGCGCGCCTAGCTCTTCCCAGGGCTCGCCTTCTTGACCGCCGGCAATGGCTCCCATTTGCGTGGCAGCCATAAACAGCGCCCCCGTCTTGGCCGCATGATAAGCTGACAAATCGACCGCCTTCTCGCTCTCCCAGCCCTGCCCCGCACAAATACCATTGGGCATGCCAGAGCGTCTGGCCAGTACCCGCATGCATGCAATGGCGCGCATCGGCTCCTCGGCGGCAGCGCGGGCCAGCACCTCGAACGCCATGATGATCAGGCTGTCGCCCACCAGCACCGCCAGCGATTCGCCATAGGCCCTATGCACCGACGGCTTGCCGCGGCGGGTGTCCGCATCGTCGAAACAGGGCAGATCATCGTGCACCAGCGAGGCACAGTGCATAAGCTCCAGCGCTGTTGCGGCGGCATCAGCCAGCTTGGGGTGTTGGTCCCCGCAAGCGGCTGCAACGCTCATTAAAATAGTGGGACGGATCCGCGCGCCACCAGGCGTCACCGCATAATGCAACGCCTCCGCCAGTTTGGCGGGACTGGGCGTTGTCTGCCCCTCGCGGATGGCTTGCATGATTGCGCTGTCAATTCTTTTGGTAAATGACATGGTGCTTTCCTCAGACGCGAGATTTAAATGTAAACTATTGCTGACACAGCAACTGTAAACTAAACTGGACATATTGCGGCAACTTGTCAATCACTGCCTTGGAGAATGTCATACCCGATCACCGCCCCCATATTGCCGTCATCGGTGCAGGCATCGGCGGGCTAAGTGCCGCGCTGCGCCTAGCCCATACGGGCGCGCGGGTAAGCGTGTTCGAGCGCCACGCGGGCCCCGGTGGCAAAATGCGCACCCTTCCCTCCATTGCGGGGCCGGTGGATGCAGGGCCGACCGTGCTGACCATGAAGCCCGTATTCGATCAGCTTTTTGCCGATGTAGATGCGCGGCTAGAGGATCATGTCAGCCTGCGGCGCGAGCCCCTGCTGGCGCGTCATTTCTGGAAAGATGGCACCACGCTGGACCTGATGGTGGACACCGCCGCCAGCACTGGGAACGTGGGCGCAGCCTTTGGCCCTCGCGCTGCAGCGGAGTTCACCCGCTTTTGCGAGCGCGCCAAAGCCCTGTTCGAGAATTTCGACGCGCCCATGATGCAAACCAGCGCACCCAGCCTTGCATCGCTCACGCGCACGGTTCTGCAAAAGCCCGCGCTGATCCGCGCAATGGCCCCGCACCAGACGCTGGCAAAAATGCTGCGTGCCCAGTTCAGTGAGCCAAAACTCGCCCAGCTTTTTGCCCGCTACGCGACTTATGTCGGCGGCATCCCTGATGAAGCGCCCGCGATCCTCGGTCTAATCTGGGAAGCAGAGCGCCGCGGTGTTTGGCATGTTGAGGGCGGCATGCACCGCCTCGCCGCAGCGATCGAAGCGCTGGCCCATCGACAAGGCGCGGAGTTTCACTATAGGGCCCATGTCATCCGAATCGAGATATCACAGGGCCGCCCCTGCGCCGTCCACACCGAGGCAGGACGCGTCGCGGTTGATGCGGTCCTGTTCAACGGTGATCCTCGCGCGCTAAGCCAAGGCATGCTCGGCGAGGCGCTCGAAGATGCGGTAGCTCAAACAGCGGTCGAGCCGCGCAGCCTATCGGCACAGGTGCAGGCTTTTGCCGCCAGGGTCGGGCCAGACATCCCACTCGCGGCCCACAATGTGTTCTTTGCGGATGATCCTGCAAAAGAATACACCCCATTGTCCCTTGGCAAGCTGCAAACCGATCCCACCCTCTACATCTGCGCCCAGGACCGTTTCGGTGGCGCACGCCCCATCGGCCCCGAGCGATTCGAAATCATTCTTAACGCCCCGCCCCTATCCGGTACGCATGCTGCCACCGATTCGCTTGATGCGAACGATCGTCCACAGTCCTCACAGGAGAGCGACCAATGTCAGATATTGATTTTCAAAAGACTGGCGGCCTTCGGCTTGCACTTCAGCCCCGCGCCAGACCTCACCTCCCTGACCGGGCCGCACAACTTCGACGCTCTGTTTCCGGCGTCGAGCGGATCTCTCTACGGGCGATCCCCAGCGGGGATGATTGCAGCTTTCGCGCGTCCGACGGCACGGACAAAGATGCCGGGCCTCTATCTGGTAGGGGGCGGGACCCATCCGGGCGCGGGGGTGCCGATGGCCACACTCTCCGCACGGCATGCGGCAGAAGCGATGAGAGAAGACCTATGTTTAACCTCGACGTCCCCGCTGGCGGCTATGCCTGGTGGTACATCGACGGCGTAAGCGATTGCGGTACGCGCGCCGTATCGGTAATCGGATTTATCGGTTCGGTGTTCTCGCCTTGGTATCATTGGTCAGGCCGGGGCAATCCTGCGGATAATTGCTGCATCAATGTGGCCACCTATGGCGTCGGCGGACGGTTTGCGATGACCGACCGCGGCGAGACGGCGCTGGAGGCTACTCCTGACATGCTGCGGGTCGGTCCCTCGTCGATGTATTGGAACGGCGCTGAACTCGTGATCGACATTGACGAAGTATCCTCACTCCCTCTGATTAGCCGCGTGCGAGGTCAGATAACGGTCACACCCGAAGCCATCACAAACGTGGAGCTTCCCCTGACCCGCGACGGCGCCCATGTCTGGCGGCCTTTCGCTCCCTCCTCTCGGATCAACGTCGATCTGGAAGCCAAGGGCTGGCAATGGAGCGGCCACGGCTATTTCGACGCCAATTTCGGCACCCGCCCGCTGGAACAAGATTTCAGCTACTGGACGTGGGGCCGCTACCCGACACGAGACGGAGCGACCTGCTTTTACGACGCTACCCGCCGCGACGGCACCGCACTGGAAGCCGCGATCGCATTTGATCGCGCAGGCGACGCAAGCCTGATCGCGTCACCGCCCCGCACCGCGTTCAAACGCACTCTATGGGCGCTGCGCCGGGAAACGCGCGCCGATGCAGGGACAATACCGCGTCAAATCAAGGCGATGCTGGACGCACCGTTCTATTCCCGCTCGGTGGTAGAGACGACAGTGAACGGTGAAACGCTGCAAGGCGTTCATGAAGCATTGGATCTGGACCGCTATAAGCAGCCCTTGCTCAAACCGATGCTGGCTGTCCGCGTGCCGCGCAGACGCAGTTGGCAAGCCTGAGACTTAAAAGTCAGCCGAGCGCAAAGGCTCGACGCCCGGATTGAGCCGCCACATGCCGACATTCAGCGCTGCAGCCACACTTACCCAGAGAAGATAGGGCACAAACGCCAGACCAGCCCAGAAATCGAGCTGGAAATTCGCGATAGTGGCGCCAAAGACAGCAATCCACAGCGGTAACATCGCAAAGAGCGAATCGCGCAGGCGGCGCAGCCCGAAGAACATCGGCGACCACAGGGTGGAAAACGCAGCCTGCATGCCCCAGAACGCCATCGCATAGGCATTGCCATCAATCACAGCGATGCGCGCACCCGCAACGAGATCAACAGGTAAATGCTGGTCCATGCCAAGGGGAATGCCCAGTTGGGCGGCGTGAACCAAGGTTTGTTTAGTTTTTCGTACCAGGCACCCGGTGTGAACACCGCACCAGTGGCGCCTGCACCGAAACAAGCCAGCAAGAAAATCGCGAAAAGATAAATATCCATTGACGTTATATGGCCGCTGTTTACTCCGCCGCCAAGCCTTGAGTGCGTTTGTTGGCCATTTCGCGTGCGCGCAGTTCGGCCATGACACCCATCAAACCGTCGATGCGGTTGCGGTTGATGGTGCGTTTGTCAGCAGCGGCATCCACCAGAAAAGCAACCTCAACCAATGGTTTGGCAAAAATAACGGGGGAACGGGGCAGCGCCAGAGTGGCCACAGCACGCACGCCTGCCTTGCCGATCAGTTTTATTTTCTGCGTCTTAGAAGTGCGCGCACGTAGGGTAATGGAATCGTGGCCGTTTCTGCGCACAGCCCCACCAATCCCGTCATAGATGTAACGCGCGGCGAAAATGCCCGCTCGCGCCTTCATCGGCAACACACCAATACCTGCTTCAGATCGGACATAAAGCCTGCGCGCCTCCGCCAGCAAGCGGCGCACCATCCGGCGTATTTCAGGCGTGGCTTGCGGCGCATCGAAAAAATCATCGAGCGCTATGCCTTCATCGGCCAACCACTCAAGTGGCAGGTAGATACGGCCTGCGCGCGAATCTTCGCCAACATCGCGCGCAATGTTCGTAAGCTGCATCGCCACGCCCAGATCACAGGCCCGCGCCAGCGCATCGGCATCGCGTACGCGCATCAGCACGCACATCATGGCTCCCACGGCGGACGCCACGCGCGCCGAATAGTCCCGCACATCCGACAACGTCTCGTATCGCCGCTCCACCGCATCCCATGCGAGACCTTCCAGTAACGCCTCCGGCAAGGCGCGGGGCATGTCGAACTCCTCGATGATCGCCGCGAACGCGCGGTCTTCTGGTGCGTTTCTGGGTATGCCAGCGTAGGCCAGATCAAGCCGCTCTTGCAGCTCAATCACGGCGGCCCCTTTTGCGTTGCCCTCATCCACCTCGTCGTCCGCCAGACGGCAAAAGGCATAGAGCGCAAGCGCCGGATCACGCACGGAAGCGGGCAACAGCCTTGACGCTGCATGAAACGACAGCGAGCCGGTGCGGATCACCGCGCGGCAATGCTCCAGATCAGCGGGCGCGATCATTCTGCGGCCAGCTTTGGTTCTGCCAGCGGCACACTCGCATGCGCGGGCATAACGGGGACCAGCTTAGCCAGTACCTCCGCGCTCGACACCACACCGGGCAGACCTGCACCGGGATGGGTACCGGCACCGACCAGATACCTGTCTCTTATACACAT
>JAGXHD010000096.1 GCA_024636395.1 Sulfitobacter sp. | reverse complement strand
GATCCCCAAGGAAAGTGGGGTCACGTCGAGCAGAACGACGTCCTTGACGTCACCTTGCAGAACACCGGCCTGAATGGCAGCACCAAGGGCAACCACTTCGTCAGGGTTCACACCCTTATGGGGCTCCTTGCCGAAGAATTTGGTCACTTCCTCGATCACGCGGGGCATGCGGGTCATACCGCCGACCAGCACGACTTCGTCGATGTCCTTGGCGGTGAGGCCAGCATCCTTGAGCGCTGCGGCGCAGGGCTTCATCGACGCTTTGATGAGATCGCCCACGAGGCTTTCCAGTTTGGCGCGGGTCAGCTTCATGACCATGTGCAGCGGCTGACCGTTGGAGCCCATGGAGATGAACGGCTGATTGATCTCAGTTTGTGAAGAGTTGGACAGCTCGATCTTGGCTTTTTCGGCGGCTTCTTTCAGACGCTGGAGGGCCATCTTGTCTTTGGTCAGGTCGACGGAGTGCTCTTTTTTGAACTCATCCGCGAGGTAGTTGACGATGCGCATGTCAAAGTCTTCACCGCCGAGGAATGTATCGCCGTTGGTGGATTTAACTTCGAAGAGGCCGTCGTCGATCTCGAGGATGGTCACGTCGAACGTACCGCCGCCGAGGTCATAGACCGCGATGGTTTGGGTGTTCTCTTTGTCGAGACCGTAGGCGAGCGCGGCGGCTGTCGGCTCGTTGATGATGCGGAGGACTTCGAGGCCCGCGATCTTGCCTGCGTCCTTGGTCGCCTGACGCTGCGCGTCATTGAAATAGGCGGGGACGGTGATGACCGCCTGGGTCACTTCCTCACCGAGGTACGATTCGGCGGTTTCCTTCATCTTGCCGAGGATGAACGCGGAGATCTGGCTGGGGGAGTACTTCTCACCCTTCGACTGTACCCATGCGTCGCCGTTGCCGCCGTCGATTACGGTGAAGGGCAAGTTCTTCTTGTCCTTGGCGAGATCCGGATCGTCATTGCGACGACCGATCAGGCGCTTTACGCCGAAAACGGTGTTTTCGGGGTTGGTGACGGCCTGGCGTTTCGCCGACTGGCCTACGAGGCGCTCGTCATCCGTGAATGCGACGATGGAGGGCGTGGTGCGCGCGCCTTCCGAGTTCTCGATCACGCGGGGTTTGCTACCATCCATGATGGCGATACAGGAGTTTGTAGTTCCAAGGTCAATACCAATTACTTTGGCCATGTTTTCGATCCCTCATTTAGCTCAAGGCGATTACTCGAAGCTGCGGCCCGTTGTGGCACCATTGCTCCGATTGGGTTGATGCTGCAAACAGGGCGTTTCCAGCAGCTCGGTGGGTATATAGGGGGGGGGTGCGGGTGCTGCAACCGGTGCGAACACCAAGATGTGAAGATTCAGGGATTATTCCTGAGAATTGATTATTAATTGAGAGGATGGCCGTGAAACTGACGGTGAAGGGCTTTGATATTCATGCGGGCTTCCTGGATATCGCTGACCAGCGGGCGGTGCTTGCGGCTGTGCGCGCTGTCGTGGCGCAGGCGCCGTTTTTTCGTCCCGAAACACCCTACGGCAAGCCCATGAGCGTGCGGATGACGGCGGCGGGGCGCTATGGCTGGTACTCGGACAAAAAGGGTTATCGCTATGTGTCCGATCATCCGTCGGGGCAGCCCTGGCCCGCAATCCCGGCGGAGGTTCTGGAAATCTGGCGAAGTGTCACCGAGCTGGAGCGGACGCCGGAGTGCTGTCTGATCAACTACTACGATGCGGAGGCGAAGATGGGCCTGCATCAGGACCGTGACGAAAAGAGCATGGATTGGCCGGTGGTATCGGTGTCGCTGGGCGATGAGGGCCTGTTCCGGATGGGTAACGTGACGCGGGGCGGCAAGACGGAGAGCATCTGGCTGCGCTCGGGCGATGTGGTGGTGATGGGGGGCGCGGCGCGGCTAGCCTATCATGGAGTAGACCGGATCAGATCAGGCTCGTCTACGCTTTTGCCCAAGGGGGGAAGACTGAATCTCACACTGCGGGTGGTGGACTGACTGTTTCGAGAGTTGGGTTGCGTGGTGGGGCAGCCCGCTCTTTCAGGGCGTGAGGGCGCAACAGCCTGTAAGATAGGTTTGCGCCTCTCCGGTGTCGATCAGCAGATCGATTTCGAAGCCGAATTCGCGGTCCGACATGCCATCCGAGCAGATCTGGCGCGTGATCAGAGCTGTGGCGAGTCCCTCCATGCCACCACCGCCGAGAGCATAGCGGTCAGACCGGCCGGAGGCTGTCGTGCGGGTGGTGATGAAATACTCCGCTGTCGGCGTATCCAATTGGGTTAAAAGCATGGTGCCGCTCGTTTGCAGAGACCAGAACGGCTCCGTTCCGGAACAGTTCAGCGGGCGTTCCGCGTCAGGCGGGCTGTCTTGCGCAGTGAGATAGGCGACGGCGGCCCAGCCGCTTTGCTCGGCGAGGTTCACGAGGCCCCAGCGGCCGTCCTGCGATAGCCGGACAACTTCGACATCTTGCGCATCCGGAGCGAGTGCACCGATCACGGGTGCGTTTGCATCGGGTCTGCTGCGGATGTTGAGCATGTCATCGGCGGCCACGTCGCTCACGGCGTGCAGGGCAGGAAAATCGGCGGCCAGAGCGGGGCCAGCGAGGCAAATCAGCAGAGCGACGAGCGCTCTCACCGGCGCGCGCTCCACGAGACCGAGGCGTGGCGGCGGGTGTACAATTCGCCCATGAGGCCGATCATCAGAAGCACCAGCCCGACCCAGAAGGCATACATTGGCTCGCTGTAGCGTGGATTGTAATTGAGGAATGCATAGCCGCGCGCCTGGTCGATGGTGTGGAACAGCGGATTCCAATCGAACATGGCGAGCATGAAGCCGGGCAGCGTATTGGCCACGAACATCTTGCCGGAGGCGATCATGTTCGCACGCTGGTAAATCGTCGTGAAAATGCCGACAGCGGTGGGGAACCACGGCTTAACCGCCAGCACCACGAGGCCGAGCGCAGCACCCGAGAACCACGCCAGCATGAGCATGGCGAAGGCGCCGCCAGGCTGCTCAATCACGACTGGGGTGAAGGCGACATGATAGACGAACAGGATCATCGCGAGCGACAACACCTGGATGTAGAGCGCGCCGAGGGCGGCGGAGCAAATGGCCACGATCGTGTTCATCGGGGCGTGCTGCATCATCGCGCTGGCGGGTCCTTCGGAGCCAACCACGGCGCCGAGTGCTTTCGTATGCGTCATGTAGAGGAAGATGCCCGACATGATGTAGAGCAGGAAATCACCACGCAGCGCGGCACTGCGCAGGCCTAGCAGCGAAAACATCACGTAGAAGGCACCGATGAAGATCACGACCTGCAACAGGTTCGTCGCGATGGCGAGCAACGCGTTGTTGTGGGTTTTGCGGACGGAGCGCACGATAGAGTGATAAATCAACTCAAGGATCGTCAGAAAGACGGTCAGAGACGATCGGCGCGCGTGAATAGGTTGGAACATTAAATGACTGCCTCGCGGATATGACCACCATTGCACGGATTTCTTGCTGATCCGTTACAAGGGCATCATAAGGTATCCCAAAGTTATATCAACGAAGGATGGCGAGAGTTGGGCATGGATTACGAAAAATTGACGCGTGTGATGCGGCAACTGGCGCTTGAAGCAGGTGATAAGATCATGGAGATTTACGGTCGCGACGATTTCGATGTGAAATCGAAGTCCGACGACAGCCCGGTGACGGCGGCGGACGAGGCGGCGGACCGGATCATCTCAGAGGGCCTGCGCGCGGCGTTTCCCGATGTTCTGCTGATTACCGAAGAGCAGGCGGACACGCACAGCGCCACGGGTGATACGTTTTTGATCGTGGATCCTTTGGACGGCACCAAGGAGTTCATTCACCGGCGCGGTGATTTTACGGTCAATATCGCGTTGGTGGAAGGTGGAGTGCCGACGCGCGGTGTGGTCTATGCGCCCGCGAAGGGGCGGATGTTTTTCACCGGTGCCGCGGGGCAATCGGTCGAGGAAACGGGCGCCTTCGACAAGCAGTCTGTGGGACCGATGACGCCTATATCAGTCTCTAAGCCGGATAATTCCGCGCTAATGGTGGTGGCGAGCAAATCGCACCGGGATCAGGCCACCGACGATTACATCGGCAAATATGCCGTGAAGGATATGAAGAGCGCGGGCAGTTCGCTCAAGTTTTGTCTCATCGCGACAGGGGAGGCCGATATCTATCCCCGTGTAGGCCGGACGATGGAATGGGATACGGCCGCAGGCCACGCGGTGCTCAAGGGGGCAGGCGGCGATGTGGTGCGGTTCGACGACCACGGTCTGCTGATCTACGGCAAGGCGGGCTACGCCAATCCGTTCTTCATCGCCTATGCGCCCGGTGTGGATCTGAAGGACGCATGACAGGCATGCCATGATGAGCGCAGGCCCCAGATGAGCGATCCAAGCGTCAGTGTCATCATCGTAAGCCGGGAGCGGCCAGATGCGCTCCGCCGGTGTCTGGCGGGGGTGGCGCAGCTGCAATACGGTGCGTTCGAAGTGGTCGTGGTGGCCTGTCCTGCGGGGATTGCGGTGACCGAGGAGCCGCAGGTCCTCCGCGACATCAAGTGCATAGCCTTCGATGAGGCGAATATATCGGCAGCGCGCAATCTGGGGCTTTTGCATGCAGCGGGGGAGATCGTCGCATTTATCGATGATGATGCGGTACCGGAGCCGCAATGGCTGCGCCACCTGACGGCCCCTGCCGTGCGCAGCGATGTGGCGGCCATGGGCGGCTACGTGCGCGGGCGCAATGGGATCAGCTTTCAGTACAAGGCGCGGACGCTGGATGCGTTCGGAATGCCTGAAGCGGTCGAGGTCGATCCGGTTCAGGCGACTGTTCTTGTGCCGCCGAAGGGCCGTGCCATCAAGATAGAAGGCACTAACATGGCGTTTCGGCGCGATGTCTTGGTCCAGCTTGGCGGGTTTGACCCTGCTTTCCGGTTTTATCTGGACGAGACGGATGTGAACATGCGGGTTGCCCGGGCGGGTCATGCCACCGCGCTGGTGCCGCTGGCGCAGGTGCATCATGGATTTGCGGCCAGTGCTACACGCCGTGATGACCGCGGGCCGCGCGATCTCTACGAGATCGGGGCGAGTTGGGCTGTTTTCCAGCGCAAGCACATCCCGCAGGACGCGCGCTCCATGCAGTGGCGCGGACTGACCGTGACCGAGCGGCAGCGCCTGATCGAGCATATGATCGCGGGGCGGCTTGAGCCGCGCGACGTGCGGCGCCTTATGAAGCGGCTGAAAGATGGATATGCCGAGGGTCAGACGCGCCATTTTGGCGGGACGACACTGGCGCGGCATCCGCTGCTGCCGTTTCGCGCGGTGAATGCTGTTCGTCGTGCGGCGCATTTTACCGCCGTGCGGGGACTGCGGGGGACTGCCGCGATCAATGCGGCGGCGGAGCGCGCAGCGCAGGGGAGTATCGAGACGGTTCTGGTGCTGTCGCTGACTGGATTGTTTCACCGCGTGTGGTTT
Source organism: Sulfitobacter sp. (assembly GCA_024636395.1). Taxonomy (GTDB): domain Bacteria; phylum Pseudomonadota; class Alphaproteobacteria; order Rhodobacterales; family Rhodobacteraceae; genus JAGXHD01. The sequence continues at coordinate 5,825 of JAGXHD010000096.1, read as the reverse complement.
GATGCGCGCGGCGTTTGGGTTCAGCGCGGTGGCCTCTTTGGGCGCTCTGATCGCAGCGAGCCGCTGTTTCGGCTAACGACGCTGGCGCGCCGGAGCGCCCGAGAGCGGGCGCGGATTGCCGACGTGCGCGGAATAGAGCCCGCATAACGGGCATGGTTGAGCGGATTTCCCCCTTTATTAGAGCTAAATTGTCATATTTGCGCCGTTTTTACGCTTCATAGGGGCATTAGAGCAAAAAATGACGATCCCGCTGGATTATTGTGCTGCAACGCGCCAAAGGGGTTTGTAGAGATGAAGAATATTCAAAGATGAGGCATTTGTGTGACGATGAAGAACAAGGTTACCACAGCGATTTTCCCGGTTGCCGGGATGGGAACGCGATTTCTGCCAGCGACCAAATCGGTCCCCAAAGAGATCATGACGCTGGTCGATAGACCGCTGATCCAATACGCCATTGACGAAGCACGGGCAGCTGGGATTACCGAATTCATCTTTGTCACCTCGCGGGGCAAGGGGGCGCTGGAGGACTATTTCGACCTCGCGCCAAACCTCGAAGAAGAGCTGCGCCGGAAAGGCAAAACCGACATCCTCAAGATGCTCGAAGATACCAATATGGACAGCGGTGCGATCGCCTATATCCGCCAGCACAAGGCGCTGGGCCTTGGGCATGCGGTCTGGTGTGCGCGCCGCCTGATCGGTGATCAGCCCTTTGCCGTCATTCTGCCGGATGACGTAATCTCTGCGGACAAACCGTGCTTGCAGCAGATGGTCGAAGCATATGAAGAGACTGGTGGCAATATGGTCGCCGCGATGGAAGTGGCGCCCGAACGGACCTCCTCCTACGGGATCCTCGATGTGGAGAATACCGACGGTAATCTGTTGGAAGTACGCAGCATGGTTGAGAAGCCATCTGCGGGCGAGGCGCCGTCCAACCTTGCCGTGATCGGCCGGTACATCCTTGCTCCTAGCGTTTTGAAAAACCTCGACCAGATGAAGCGGGGCGCGGGCGGCGAGATCCAGCTGACCGACGCGATTGCGGAAGATCTTGAGCAAAACCGTAAGGTCTATGGCTACCGGTTTCAGGGCCAGCGCTTTGATTGTGGCTCTAAATCAGGGTTTTTGCAGGCAACCGTGGCGTATGGCCTCGCGCGCCCCGAATTGCGGGATGATCTTGCAGACTATCTGAAAAGCATTGTGCCTGGTCTTTGATCAGGTCCGCGCTGCTTGACCGGGCCAATGGGTGGAAATGAACCCGAACTGGACGGTGTGCTGAATAGCCCGCCGTCCTCGCGGCTGCTGGACATAACACGCGTGCTGCGGCGTGCGGGGCGGGTGTGGACCGGGGTCGACCGGGTCGAGCTGGCTTACATCGGGGCGCTGGTGGCGGATACGGTGCCGGTCTGGGGCTTGGCGCGGACGCCCCTGGGCTACGTGCTGCTTGACCGCGCGGGGCTGATCGCGTTTCACGCGCGGCTGACGGGCGCCGCACCGCATACGCCTCCGGATCTGCTCGCGCGCTTGCAGCGGGGCTGGCATCCGCGGGCCCGCGCTGCGCTGACGGATGCGCGCAAGCTGGCTGTGGCGCGCTGTCTTCCGCAGGGGCTGGCGCGGATGCTGCGACGCAACCTGCCTGCTGGCACAGCCTATCTCAACATCGGGCACAGCAACCTGTCGGAGCGGGTCTTTGCGGCGGTTCGTGGGCTGCCCCGCTCGCGTATTTCCGTCTTTGTGCATGATATCATTCCGCTGGAGTATCCGCAGTACCAGCGCGTGGGCACTGCGGAGGCTTTTGCACGGAAGATGCAGCGGGTGCGCCGCTTTGCTGATCTGATCCTCTACAATTCGGCGGATACGCAGGCCCGCACAGAGCGTGCAATGGCGGCTTGGGGCGAAGTTCCGCGCGGGATTGTTGCACATCTGGGGACAGTACCTGTGGCGCCGGATGCGGCGCAGCTGCCTTGCGGCCTGCCGCCGGAGGGTCCTTACTTCGTTACTGTCGGCACGATAGAGCCGCGCAAGAACCACGCGCTGCTGCTGGACATCTGGGCGCGGATGGGGCCGGATGCGCCCGTTCTGTTGATCTGTGGCAGCCGTGGCTGGAACAACGAAGTAGTGTTCGCGCGTCTGGATGCGCTGTCGCCAAAGGCGCGTGTGCGGGAGGTGCGTGGGCTGACGGACGGCGCGCTGGCCGCTCTGATACAAGGCGCGCAGGGGCTGCTTTTTCCGAGCCATGCAGAAGGTTTCGGCCTGCCTGCACTCGAAGCGCTGGCCCTCGGCACCCCGGTCATGTGCAGCAATAAGGCGACATTTCGGGAAATCCTTGCAAATAATGCACTATACCTAGATGATTCAGCACAAGAATTATGGGAAGACAGCGTCAAGGAGTGGTCCATACGGGCTCGGGACACGCATCGGGTAGTCGGATTTTCGGCGCCGACATGGGAAGCGCACTTCAAGATTGCGTTAACTTTGACCTGATAGGCGTGCAGGAAGGCTGACGGACCATGAGAATGAGGGCAGTGTTTGGGTGCGATCCGATCATATCGCCTGAGGCTCCAGCGGAAGCGTTGGCGGATCAGGGCATTTAGAAAGCGGCGCGAATTGAAATGCGTCGTAGACCGGACCGATCAAATTCGGCCCGAAGATATTTTGCTTTTCTGCACCCAGCGAAACGAGAAGATCCGGCTGCCCTACTTCCTTGATTACTACCGTAAGCAAGGTGTTAATCATTTCTTTTTCGTGGACAATGACAGCGAAGACGGCGCGATGGAGTTTCTGCGCAGCCAGCCTGACGTATCCCTGTGGCACACGCGGGCGAGCTACCGGCGGTCGCGCTTCGGGGTGGACTGGCTGAACTGGCTCCAGCGTAAATATGCCCACGGACATTGGGTGCTGACGCTCGATCCAGACGAATTCCTGGTCTATCCATTCTGCGATACGCGGCCCCTGCGGGCGCTGACGGACTGGCTCGATGCATCCTCGATCAAATCATTCTCGGCAATGCTGCTGGATATGTATCCCAAAGGGCGGTTGGACGAGCAGCCCTACCGCGCGGGGCAGGACCCGATCGAGATCGCCTCGTGGTTCGACAGTGGGAACTATACGATGTCGCGCAACCGGGGGTTCACCAATCTGTGGATCCAGGGCGGGCCGCGCGCGAGGGTGTTTTTTGCGCAGGAGCCCGAGAAGGCGCCGGCGCTCAACAAGGTGCCGCTGGTCAAATGGGACCGCAAGTACGTCTATGTCAGCTCGACCCATATGCTGCTGCCGCGCGGCCTTAATCAGGTCTATGACGAGTGGGGCGGCGAGAAGGCGAGCGGCGTGCTGTTGCATGCGAAATTCATCGACACGTTCGGCGCCAAGGCAGCGGAGGAGTTGGAACGCGGGGAGCATTATGCGGGCTCGGTCGAATACAAGGCCTATGCAGAGCGCGTTAGGGACAACCCGCAACTATGGTGTAAATGGTCGGAGAAATACATCAACTGGCGTCAGCTTGAGATATTGGGCCTGATGTCGAAAGGGAACTGGGCATGACGGCCACATTGGGCGTTGCCATGCTGGTGCACACGGCGCTCGGCCGCGCGGAGCAGGTTGCGCGCCACTGGGCGGCGGCAAATGTGCCTATCGTGATCCATGTGGACCGCAAAGTGTCTGCCAAGACGTATGACAGCTTTGTGGCGGCGCTTGCCGATGTGCCGAACGTGCTGTTCAGCAAGCGGTATCGCTGCGAGTGGGGAACCTGGGGTATCGTGGCAGCATCTCAGGCCGCTTCGGAGCTGATGCTGGCCAGCTTTCCCGATGTGCGTCATGTCTATCTGGCCTCTGGATCCTGCCTGCCACTGCGCCCGGTGCATGAATTGATCGATTATCTGGCGAACCGTCCGCGCACCGACTTCATCGAAAGCGCGACGACGGCGGATGTGCCTTGGACCGTGGGCGGGCTTGACGAGGAGCGGTTTACGATGCGCTTCCCGTTTTCATGGAAGCGCAACAGATATCTGTTTGACCGGGCGGTGAAGTTCCAGCGCGCGCTGGGCCTCAAGCGGCGAATGCCTGCGGGCGTGGTTCCGCATATGGGTTCGCAGTGGTGGTGCCTGACGCGGCAGACCCTGTCGGCGATCCTGCAAGACCCCGAGCGGGCCGCTTATGATCGCTATTTCCGACATGTGTGGATTCCTGATGAGAGCTATTTCCAGACGCTCTCGCGGCTCTATTCGACCAGCGTCGAGAGCCGTTCACTCACGCTGTCGAAGTTCGATTTTCAGGGTAAGCCGCATATTTTCTATAACGACCATCTGCAACTGCTGCGGCGGTCCGATTGCTTTGTGGCGCGCAAGATCTGGCCCTACGCCGATCGCCTGTACGAGGCGTTTCTGACGGATGCCGACGGTGCGATGAAAAAGACAGAGCCTAATCCGGGGAAGATCGACCGTATTTTCGCCAAGGCGGTGGAGCGGCGGACGCGCGGACGCTCGGGGCTCTATATGCAGTCGCGATTTCCCAACGAGGATTGGGAGAACGGCGTGACGGCGGCGGAATATTCAGTGTTTCAGGGGTTTTCCGAGCTGTTCGAGAATTTCGAGAGCTGGTTGAACAATGCGACGGGCGCACGGGTGCATGGTCATCTGTTCGCGCCGGACCGTGCGCATTTTGCCGAAGGACAGGCGACGCTGAACGGTGCTCTGAGCGACAATGCCGAGCAGCGCGATTATAACCCCGAGGCGTTTTTGACCAATCTGATCTGGAACACGCGCGGGGAGCGGCAATGCTTCCAATTCGGTCCGATCGATAATCAGGATATCAACTGGCGCGTGGCCAAAGATCCCAATGCCCAGATTTCGGTGATCACAGGGGCGTGGTCGGTGCCGTTGTTCCGGTCCAACATGGATTTCGCGGACATCCGCCGCATCGCCGCTACACTGCAAAAGGTCGAGAGCGAGCATATGGACGTGCTGCGTTCACCCTATACCAAGGCGCGGGTACGGATCTGGTCAATGGCTGAGTTTATCGAGGCGCCGATGGAGCCCTTGCAGGGGATCCTCGACGAAATCGGACAGGCGCGGATCCGGCGGTTGTCGGAGGCGCCCAAGATGGTCGATCTGCACGGCTTCGGACAATTCCTGCAAAACCTCAAGAACCAGGGGATGCACCCTTATCTCATGGGGGATTTCCCTGTCGAGCGAGGGCCGATATCGAGCGCGCATGTGCCGCGCAAACCGTACCTGGTGAAATAGATGGCCAAGACGTTCCACAGTTTTGTGGTGTTTGCGGAGATGCGCACGGGATCTAATTTCCTGGAGGCGAACCTCAACGCCTTTGCCGGAATCAAATGCCATGGGGAGGCGTTCAACCCGCATTTCATCGGATATCCGAACACGACCGAGATATTGGGCGTGGATCAGGCAGCGCGAGACAGTGAGCCTGCCGCCTTGCTGCGGGCAATCCGGCACGATCCGACGGCGATGGGGGGCTTTCGCTACTTTCACGATCACGATCCACGCGTGCTCGATCTGGTCCTGGACGATCCCGACTGTGCCAAGATTATTCTCACGCGCAACCCTGTCGAGAGCTATGTAAGCTGGAAGATCGCGCAGGAAACCGGGCAGTGGAAGCTGACGGATATGAAGGCGCATAAAACTGCCAAGGCCATCTTTGATGCGGCCGAATTCGAGGCGCATCTGGAGGCGCTGCAGGGATTTCAGATCAAGCTGATGAACCGCTTGCAGATCAGCGGGCAAACAGCGTTTTACGTTGCATACGAGGATTTGCAGAGCGTCGAAGTGATGAACGGAATCGCCGCGTATCTCGGTGTGCCAGAGATGCTG
>JAGXHD010000095.1 GCA_024636395.1 Sulfitobacter sp. | reverse complement strand
GCACAGGACCGACGGGCTGACATCGGCCCGCTGGTGCTGCTATCGGCGTTTTCGGGGGCGGTCACTGACCGGGAACCTGCGGATATGAACCTAATCGCAGGCCAGTGGGAGGGGCGGCTGCGTGCCTTCGGGCTGGAGGCCGTGCGCATGATCGATCCGGCAGCGGCTGAGGGTGATCTGGTGCGCAGCGGTGATGTGGTGCGCAAGGCGGAATTTGCGCCGCTGACCGAGCATGTATCGATCCTGCATAGCCGCGCTGCACAGCAAAGTACGCTGGCGTGGTTCAATCGTGCGTTCGGGCGGGACGGTGAGACGGACACTCCGGCAAGCGGCTGGTGGCTGCTCGGGCTGCTGGCTGGCATCGTGGCACTCGCGCGACCGCTGGCGCGGGTGGTGCCCCGGAGTGTCGGCGTGACAGAACAATTGAGCGCGCGGCAGATCTGGGCCGTGGCCATCGGACCTGCGCTGGCGGCGCCGCTGCTGGCGACATGGCTCAACCCCAATTTGCTGCCCGTACTGGTCGCGGATTATCTGGCGCTGCATCTGTTTATTCAGGGCGTGCTCGGGCTGGCCGTGCTGTGGGGGATGGGCGTTCGACCCGGTGCGATTTCTGCTGCTGGTGTGCTGGCGCTGCTGGTCTGGGGGCTGGGGGCTTTCGGCTTGGCGCTCGATCGCTACGGCGCGAATTTCGTTCCGATCCCGGAGCGTCTGTGGGTGATCGCGGCGCTGTGCATCGGCACGCTGCCTTTCATGCTGGCGGACGCGCTTGCCACATGCGGCGGACAGGCGCCGATCTGGCAGCGGTGGTTGCTGAGAATCTGTTTCTTCGCCTCGCTGGCGCTTGCGGTCACGCTCGACTTCGAGGGGCTGTTTTTTCTTATCCTGATCGCGCCGGTGATGGTGCTGTTTTATGTGGTGTTCGGGCTGATGGGGCGCTGGGTTGCGCTGCGCTGTGGACCTGCCACTTCAGGCGTGGGGCTTGGTCTGATCCTCGCTTGGGCGCTTGGCGTGAGTTTTCCGTTTTTGTCGGCAGGGGGGTAGAACGATGATACTGGGCATCGGCACGGATCTCGCGAATATCGAGCGGATCCAAGGCACGCTCGACCGGTTTGGCGACAGGTTCCGCAACCGCGTGTTCACCGAGGTGGAGCAGGCCAAGGCGGAGCGGCGGCGCGATGTTGCAGGCACATATGCCAAACGCTGGGCCGCCAAGGAGGCCTGCTCCAAAGCGCTTGGAACAGGCCTACGGATGGGCATCAGCTGGCGCGATATGGCGGTGAGTAATCTGCGCACGGGCCAGCCGGTGATGGAGGTCACGGGCTGGGCCGCGGAGCGTTTGGCTGCGATGACCCCGGCAGGGCATGAGGCGATCATTCATGTGACGTTGACGGACGATCATCCCTGGGCGCAGGCATTCGTGGTGATCGAAGCGCGGCCCGTCGTCTGAGAGGCAGCCTGCGACCTTGACACTGCGCGCCGCCCTGCGCATGTACCGAGGACCAGTGAAACAGGAGCGCCGCATGGCCAAGACGGAAACCACGGGCAACGCGTTTGTCGAAACGATCAAGACAGTTGTGTATGCCCTGTTGATTGCCGGCGTGTTCCGCACCCTGTTCTTCCAGCCCTTCTGGATTCCTTCGGGCTCTATGAAGGAGACACTGCTGATCGGTGATTTCTTGTTCGTGAACAAGATGGCCTACGGCTATTCCTATGCGTCTTGCCCCAGTGTGATCCTGCCCGGCATCGGCATCAACATAGATGCGCAAAAGCTCTGCGGTGTTTTTGACGGCGACAATACACGACTTTGGGGTGGTGAGCCCGACCGCGGCGATGTGGTGGTGTTTCGCCATCCCACGACCGGGCGCGACTATATCAAACGGCTGATCGGTCTGCCGGGGGACCGGATCCAGGTGACCAACGGGATTGTCCAGATCAACGGAGAGCCTGTGCAGCAAGAGCGTGACGGCACTTTTGACGAGCTGATGGAGCTTCAGGGCCCACAGGGGCTGCGCCCGCGCTGCGCCAACGGGGCCGTAGGTCAAGGTGGGATTTGCAGCAAGGAACGCTTTATCGAGACGCTGCCCAATGGGGTGAGCTATGCGGTCCTCAATATCGGACCGCAGTCTTCGGACCGGACGGGCGTCTATACGGTGCCTGCGGGCAACTACTTCTTCATGGGTGATAACCGTGACAATTCCGCCGATAGCCGTTTGGCACAGGCGGCGGGTGGCGTGGGCTTCGTGCCCTACGAGAATCTGATCGGGCGTGCGGACCGGATCGTGTTCAGCTCAGGTGGGCGCTCTATGCTGTTCTTCTGGACATGGCGCAGCGATCGTTTCTTCAAAGGGATCAAGTGAAGCTGTCGGCGGAACTCAAAGCGTTTCAAGCGCGGCTGGGCTATACTTTCCAGACGCCAAGACTGCTGAACGAAGCCATAACCCATGCGTCGATGTCGACGCCCAACCGTGACGACAACCAGCGGCTGGAATTTCTGGGCGACCGTGTGCTGGGGCTTGTGATGGCCGAAGCGTTGTTGAACCTCGATACCCAAGCCTCCGAGGGGCAGCTCGCGCCGCGTTTCAATGCTCTTGTGCGCAAGGAAGCCTGCGCCGATGTTGCGCGCGAAATCGATATCGGTGCGGTGCTGCGCCTGGGGCGCTCCGAGATGCTGTCTGGTGGTCGGCGCAAGCAGGCGCTTTTGGGCGACGCAATGGAGGCAGTGATTGCAGCCGTCTATGTCGATGGCGGCTTCGACGCGGCGCGGGCGATGATCCTGCGGCTTTGGGGCACGCGCACGACCTCTGTGAAAGATGATGCCCGCGATGCCAAGACTGCCTTGCAGGAATGGGCTCAGGCGCGGGGACTGGAGCCGCCTGCCTATGTGCTGACCAAGCGTAGTGGACCCGATCACGCGCCGATATTTACCATCGCTGCCAAGCTCTCGACGGGTGAGACGGCGAGTGCGACGGCAGGGGCGAAACGCGCCGCCGAACAGGACGCCGCGCAATCGCTGCTGGCGCAATTGGAGCAAGACACATGACGGATACTCCCATCGACGCGGCACAGGCTGATGAACCGACCCGCGCGGGGTTTGTCGCACTCATCGGGGAGCCGAACGCGGGCAAATCGACGCTGCTCAACCGGATGGTGGGGGCCAAGGTCTCGATCGTGACGCATAAGGTTCAGACGACACGGGCGCGGATTCGCGGCGTTGCGATGCATGGGCAGAGCCAGATCGTATTCGTGGATACGCCGGGGCTGTTCGAGCCCAAGCGCAGGCTGGACCGCGCGATGGTGGCCGCCGCATGGGGTGGGGCGACGGACGCGGATGTGGTCGTGCTGCTGGTTGAGGCGAACCGTGGCGTGAGCGATGGTGTGAAGCGGATTCTTGAGCGTTTGACTGAGTTGGGTGACGGCGTGCGCGTGGCGCTTGCAATCAACAAGATAGACCGTGTCGAGGCGCCCGTGCTGCTGGGGTTGAGTGCCAAGCTCAACGAGGCTTATCCCTTTATCGAGACTTTCATGATTTCGGCGGAGCGAGGCCACGGGGTCGAGGTGCTGAAGGGCTGGCTGGCGGGAGAAGTACCGCTAAGCCCGTGGCTTTATCCCGAGGACCAGATCGCGGATCTGCCGATGCGGATGATTGCGGCGGAGATGACGCGAGAGAAGCTGACGCTGCGCCTGCATCAGGAGTTGCCCTACCAGATGACGGTGGAAACCGAGAAATGGGAAGAGCGCAAGGATGGCTCTGCGCGGATCGACCAGCTGATCTATGTCGTGCGCGATGGTCACAAGGGCATCGTGCTGGGCAACAAAGGCGAGACGATCAAGGCCGTGGGCAAGGCAGCGCGTGAGGAAATGGAGGCGTTTCTGGGGCGCAAGATCCATCTGTTCCTGCAGGTGAAGGTGCGGCCCAACTGGCTGGAGGAATCCGAGCGGTACTCCGAGATGGGGCTGGAGTTCAAGGACGGCAACCAGTGACGCTCGTGCGCGCACGGGGCTGGTCTGGAATTGAGTTTAAAGGCCAAACGAAGGGTGTCGCGTCGTGGCCCGGCTGACGGCGCGATTCTGGGTTGATGCCTATCTGGCGCGGTTGCGGATGTTCGATATTCCCGCGTTTGTCGTAGCGCATGGGGACGATACCGGTGGCGCAGTGCTGGTGAAGCTCGCCACGCTCGACGGGAATGCGGTCTTGTTCCAGCGTTCGTTTGATCTGATGAGCGGGGAGCGTGTCTGGGTCGAACTTGCCAAGGGGGCTGAGCGGGATGTTGACGAGGCTGTTGGAAAACAGCGCGCGTTTGATCGCGATCTCTGGGTGATCGAAGTAGAAGACCGCGCCGGGCGGCATTTGCTCGATCAGGAGGGGCTGACCTGATGGAATGGCGCGATCAGGGAATATTGCTCAGTTCGCGCCGCCACGGGGAGACATCGGCGATTATCGAGGTGTTTACCCCGACTCAGGGGCGCCACTCGGGCGTGGTGCGCGGCGGAACCAGCCGGAAGATCGCGCCGATCCTGCAACCGGGCGCGCAGCTTGATCTGACATGGCGGGCGCGCCTAGAGGATCATATCGGCGCGTTTAGCGTGGAGCCGGTCCGTAGCCGAGCGGCCGTGGCGATGGGCGACAGGCTGGCACTGGCAGGCCTCAATGCGGTGACGGCGCTGGTGTCTTTCTGCCTGCCGGAGCGGGAGGTGCATCGGCCGCTGTACCACCGCACGGAGGCGCTGCTGGATTTACTGGGGCAGGGAGAGTTGTGGCCGCTGGCCTATTTGCGCTGGGAGCTTAGCCTGCTCGAAGAATTGGGGTACGGCCTCGATCTGACGCGCTGTGCAGTGACGGGGGCGACAGAGGGGCTGGCTTATGTTTCGCCCAAATCTGGACGTGCCGTCTCGCGCGCGGGTGCGGGGGACTGGGCGGAGCGGCTTTTGCCGTTGCCAGACGTTTTGCGCGGGATCGGCGCGGGGGATGATATGGAGATCCTCGCCGCTTTTCGCACCACGGGCTATTTTCTGGCGGAGCATCTGGCAGCAGATCTGGGGGGCAAGCCGTTGCCGGAAGCGCGGGCGCGGTTCGTAGAGGCGTTCAGTCGGTTGCTGTGAAGACCATTTCCAGACCATCCGAATTGGAGAGGGTAAGCGTGTCGCCGTCCACCTGTGCGGTGGTGGCGGCTTCCAGCGCAAGGAGAAAGGCGGGCTCTGCGTCCATGTCTGGACAGGCCATGCGAGTGCTTCCAATAGGGCCCGTCTCGAAGCTGGGGTAGGGCGCGTTCAACGCACCGAAATAGCGATTGCACGGCGCTTGCCCTGCGATTTCGCCTGACTTGGGAAAAGTGAGGGTTGCGGTGACTGGAAAAGCCGCGCCGCCCATCGATTTCAAGGTCCAGATCTGGTCAGGGTTGTCATAGACGCGTGCCGGATCGTCGCCGCGGCAGGCGGCGAGGCTCGCGAGAAGGAGTATCAGGGGGAGGATCGGTTTCATGCTAGTGCTAGAATCGTATCGACGAGCGCATCGAAGGCGGCGTGGGACTCAGATCCTGACTTAAGTAATGGCAGACCCGCAAGTGCGCCGAGGATTGATTGTGCGAAGGCGGGGTTGCGGAGCCCGAACTGGTTGAGCAGATGTTGTATGTAGGTCAGGCGCTCGGCATCGACTTCGGCGATGCTTGCCGCAACTGTGATATCCGTCTGTGCCCAGACCCGCAGGGCCGGCTCCAACGGGTTGTCGAGCAGGGCATGGCCAAATGCGCTCAACCCCTTGTCTGGCGTATCGGTATTTTCCAGCCGCGTCACCACATCGGCTAGAGCCAGCGTATGCCACTGCCGCACGAGCGCGCGGTGATAGGCTGGAACATCTTTGAAATGCCAGTAGAACGAGCCCTTTGTGGTGCCAAGTCGCCGGGCCATCGGCTCCGCCGCAAGACTCGCCGGACCATCGGCACAAAGCGCGTCGAAACCTGCGGCGATCCATTTTTCAGGCGAGAGGCGTGTATTCGTCATACCCAGTGAGGTAGCGGCGGTCGGGGCGCGCCGCAAGAGCGCGCCCCTGACATGTCGGCGAAGTTTAGCGCAAGTGCCGGCGGGCGATCAGCCGGACAAACACGCTTTTTGCAGTGCTCAGCCCAACAAACGGCGTGCGATCACTTGTGCCTGAATCTCGGCAGCGCCCTCGAAGATGTTGAGAATACGGGCATCGCACAAGACGCGGCTGATCTTGTACTCCAGCGCAAAGCCGTTGCCGCCATGGATTTGGAGGCCGTTATCGGAGGCGGCCCAAGCGACCCGTGCGCCCAGAAGCTTTGCCATCCCGGCTTCTACGTCGCAACGGCGCCCCTCATCCTTCTCGAAGGCCGAGAAATACGTCAGCTGTCTGGCGACCATGATTTCCACGGCCATCATCGCCAACTTGCTGGAGACGCGGGGCAACTCGATCAAAGATTTGCCGAACTGCTTTCGGTCAATCGCGTATTGCATGGAGATGTCGAGGGCCGACTGGGCTACACCGATCGCACGGGCGGCGGTCTGGATGCGCGCGCTCTCGAAGGTTTCCATTAGCTGTTTGAAGCCCTTGCCTTCCTCGCCACCCAGCAGGTTCTCGCCTTTGACGTGGAAATTATCGAAGGCGATCTCGTACTCCTTCATGCCGCGATAGCCGAGCACTTCGATCTCGCCGCCCGACATACCTTCGGTAGGGAAGGGATTGGCGCAATCCCCGGGTGTCTTTTCGGCGATGAACATCGACAGACCCTTGTAGTTGTCTGTCGCGGGATCGGTGCGGGCCATGAGCGTCATGATCTGAGTGCGCGAGGCGTGGGTGATCCACGTCTTGTTTCCAGTCACCTTATAGTCGCCATTGTCGTCCTTGACCGCACGGGTGCGCAGGCTGCCGAGGTCGGAGCCGGTGTTGGGCTCTGTGAAAACAGCCGTGGGGAGTGTTTCGGCGCTCGACAGCCGGGGAAGCCATTTTTGTTTTTGCTCCTCGGTGCCGCCCGCAATGATCAGCTCTGCCGCGATCTCGGACCGGGTCGCTAGCGAGCCGACACCGATGTAGCCGCGCGACAGCTCCTCGGATACAACGCACATGGAGGCTTTGCTGAGGCCGAAGCCGCCATATTCCTCCGGAATCGTTAGGCCGAAAACGCCCATCTCCGCGAGCTCCTCGATGACTTCCATCGGGATAAGCTCGTCTTTGAGGTGCCACTCGTGTGCGAAAGGCTCGACCTTTTCGACAGCGTAGCGGCGGAACTGCTCGCGAATCATCTCCAACTCTTCATCGAGGCCGGAGGCGCCAACGGTGACATTGGCAGAATGTTCCTGCATGAGCTCGACGAGACGGGTGCGTGCAGCCTGTGTGTTACCGCCCTGCGTGAGCGCCTGAATTGCTGGATCCATCAAGCCGCGCTGATCCTCCTGGCCGAGGCCGAGATCTTGCATGCGGACGATTTCGCCTTGGTTCATTTGGATGCCGCCGTAAATCTGCCAGAGGTATTCGCCGAATGCGATCTGATGGATCAGCGCTTCGGTCTCACCGAATTTGCCTTTCGCGTTCATCCGCTCGGCCCAGGATTGCATCTGGCGCAGGGACTGCGCGTAGGTGGCAAGCCAAGCAAGACCGTGCGCTGCGGTCTGGTTTTGCTCGACGAGCGTGTTGGACACACGGCCGCCTTCGCTGACCATGGTGCGGACTGTCTCGGTCGCCCGCGCGAGGATCGCATCGACGGGGCCGACTGCTGCGGCTGTCAGTGTCAGCAGGTCATCAAGGAGGACTGGCGCCTCCAAATTCAGTTGTCCATCATGTGCCATATCTAAACATCCTTTTTTGCTTATCGCTGGGCTTAATCATTTTGCAGGTGCAGCGCAACAAAGATACATTTTGCTGCGGCAATTTGGACGAAAATTGCGCCGCCGAATTTCCTTACGCCCGCCCGCTTGTTTGATATGTAGGGCCATGGAGACGTTTTTCCCCCTTTTAACACCATCCGAACTGCTTGTCGCGGCATTGGTTGCCGTGGTTGCGGGTTTCGTAAAAGGCGTGGTGGGATTCGCGATGCCTTTGATCTTTATCTCCGGACTGACGATTTTCATGCCGCCCGAACTCGCTCTCGCGGGGCTTATCATCCCGACGGTGGTCACAAACGCGCAACAGGCACTGCGCCAGGGCGTGCAGGCGGCAGTGCGGTCTACCGTTGAGTTCAAGGTGTTTCTGGGAGTTGGAGGCCTTGCGCTGGTGGTCTGTGCGCAGTTTGTGCGGCTGTTCCCCGATCAGGTCATGCTGGCGATCATCGGTGTGCCCGTGACGTTTTTTGCATTGCTTCAATTGACCGGCCACAGATTCAATCTGCCTAAGCAAAGCGCTGGTGTGGAGGTGATTGTCGGATCGATTGCGGGCGCACTGGGAGGGCTTTCGGGCATCTGGGGCCCACCGACCGTCGCCTATCTTACCGCGCTCAACACGCCCAAACATGACCAGATGCGGGTGCAGGGGGTAATCTACGGTCTTGGTGCGGTCGTCCTTCTGGGCGCCCATCTCTGGTCAGGCGTTCTTCGAGCCGAAACAATCTGGTTCTCCGTCGCGATGGTCCCAACAGCGTATCTGGGTGTTCGAATCGGATCTGCGGTTATGGATCGGATCGACCAGCAGATGTTCCGGCGCGCCACGCTCTGCGTCCTTCTGGTGGCAGGGCTGAACCTGGTCCGCCGAGCGTGGTTTGGATGATTAGTTCTGACGGGAAACTGTCATGCCGGAAACATCTTCGATGAACGTGACGATTCGGGATTTCACTTTGTCGTCTTTAATCGCGGCGAGGGCATTCACGATTTCCATGCCGGAATCGCGGGGCTTGGAATCGCTGTGGGCGTTCTCGTAAAGACCTTCAAAGAAATAACCTGGTGAAATGTCGAAAATTTGGGCAAGTTCGAAGAGGCGGCTTGCTGCGATCCGATTAGAGCCGATCTCGTATTTTTGGACCTGCTGAAACGAAAGACCGAGGCGCTGGGCCACATCAGTTTGGGAGAATCGCCGAAGAGTACGGACTTCTTTAAGTTTGCTGCCGACGTGTACGTCTACTGGATGCGCCATTTCTAAAACCCTAAGTTGTGTGTTCAATTGTTTTTGCCAGAATCGACTTTGCGTTCAATTGGATAGTTTTTTTCAGTTTTGCCCTAAATATGTATAGGCACTGTATGATTTATATTGATTTGTTGTATGATTTGTTTACCCATGCGGGTATATGAATAGTATCGTGAATAGTCCTGTATCCGCCATGGCTGCGCTTGAAGCGCAGGCGCCGCCTTTGTTGTATGAAATGATTCGTTCTTTCGTAACCCTCGCGCGTAAATTGAATCTGAGCCACGCAGTCTCCGAAATGGGCAGCACGCGGCAAACGGTCCGGCGCCATATCTCGCAGCTCGAAGAAATGATGGGTGCGGAGCTTTTCGCGGTCGAGGACCGCCGCTACCGGCTGACGGAGGCAGGCAACGAGATGTTGCCCGAAGCGGAGAATATTCTGGCGCGGTGCAACGTCTGGGTGCGCGGTCAGGTGCTGCATCAAAACGGCATGCCGCAGTACAAGGCGATCTTCCCGACCGGCGGGGACTTTTACCAACAGCAAAAGCCTGTGAACATCGTTTGGGAATCACAGAGGCCGTTGCTGGCTGCGGCACTCAAGGCCTGGGCAATGTCAGGGGGGGCACTGGAAAGCCCTTATTTTGAAGACATTAGGCCGTTTTCCATGGTCTACAGGAACTCTCCGAACGGATGGGTTTGCGTCGAGCTTGGGGAAAAATCTTCCTACGTATCGTGGTTCGGTTCGGCAAATGCGCGCAGTAGTATCGGGCGTGTTTTAGGTGATTTGCCTGCCGGTGGCGACTTTGCCAGATTTGTAATCCAGCCTTTCCATAGCATCGAGAGGGATCGGGGCGTGCGGGTCGACCATATCGCGACGCAGGTTGCGCGCGCGCCGGGCACGCCGCCGGAGCAGATTTGCTACGCCCGAATTCTGCTTGGATGCAGCTTTCCAGACGGTTCTTTTGCGCTCGTCGCTATTGTCGACCGTCATAACGGCATTGATATTCCGGGCGCACCAATTGCGCCAATGGCTGAACATTTGGTCATGGACGCCGATGAATTCCCATTAAACCAGAAGCATTGAATAAAAATATCTCTATTATAGCGGGTACAAGCCCTGAATATTGGAGATTCAAAAATGACAATGTATTCTGCAAACGACGACGCGCATTTCATGGCGGCGAGCCATGATATCCTGAACCGGAATTCGGTCCAGCTCACGCTTGGGACAGATTTCGAGGAATATCGTACCCTTTTGGCGGAGGGGCGACCCGATCACACCCTCGGTGCGCCGTTCGAACCCAAAAAACACAACCTCAACGAAGCGAATGCGGTTTGGGTCGTCGGGCGGGATGCGGATGGGCTGATCATGCACACTCAGGCTCTCAGGCTATTGGACCTCAGACAGAATTGCCTTGGCGAATATTTGCGCCGGGACTTCAAAGAATTTCCGCCATCGGATGTGGATATTGATTACGAGCGCTCGCGCTATCGCGCGGGACCTGGAGCGCAGCGGATTGCGGGCCGTGTGGTTTATCATGGCGAAGTCTGGATGGGTGGCGTGCCAGGCCGCTACCGGGGGACTGGCCTTTCGGGTGTACTGGGCCGCTATGCCTTCCTGATCGCCATGCAGCGCTGGTCACCCGATTACGTGTTTGGCTTCATGCCGAAGCCTGTGGCCTACAAGGGGTTTGTCGAGCGTCAGGGATATATGCATTCCGAGCCCGGAACATTGCGGTGGCACATCAAAGGCGAAGATAATCCATTCGAGGCTTTCATGGCCTATATGGGAAATGACGATATCCGTTTCATGCTGGATATGCCGATCCGCGAATTGATGGAGCGCGCTGCGTGAATAGAAAAGAGCCGCAGACTGCTTGCGGCTCTTTTCCTTCCGGGGTTGACCGAGATCGTTAGCGGATCACGGCTGCTTTCACCTCGTCGTCGATATGGGGCATGTACTGCTCGAAGTTCTTGGCGAACATTGCTACAAGCTTTGTGACCTGCCGGTCGTAGGCTTCGGGGTTGTCCCATGTGCGGCGCGGATCCAGCAGGATATCGGCGACCCCTGGAACAGACACTGGTACATCGAAGCCGAAGTTCTCGTCCTTGCGGAATTTGCCCGCGACCAACGAGCCGTCGAGTGCTGCGGTGAGCAGAGCCCGTGTGGCCTTGATCGGCATCCGCGAGCCAGTACCATAGGCGCCGCCGGTCCAGCCGGTGTTCACCAGCCAGCAGGTTGCGCCGTGCTGGGCGATTTTTTCGCGCAACAGGTTGCCGTACACTTCGGGGCGTCGCGGCATAAAGGGGGCGCCGAAACAGGTGGAGAACGTGGGCTCCGGCTCTGTCACGCCCCGCTCCGTGCCAGCGACCTTGGAAGTGAAGCCCGATAGGAAGTGGTACATCGCCTGCGCGGGTGTGAGGCGCGCAATAGGGGGCAGCGTGCCGAAGGCGTCGCATGTTAGCATGATGATATTTTTGGGATGCCCGCCCACGGCCTTTTTCGACGCGTTCGAGATATAGTGCAGCGGATAGGCGCAGCGCATGTTGGCCGTCAGGGAGTCGTCATCGAAGTCGAGATCTTTGGTCTCGTCATCGTAGACCATGTTCTCGATCACCGTGCCGAACTTCTCAGTCGTGGCATAGATCTCTGGTTCAGCCTCCGCGCTGAGATTGATCGTCTTGGCATAACAGCCGCCCTCGAAGTTGAACGTGCCGGTATCGGACCAGCCATGCTCGTCATCGCCGATAAGTATTCGCGAAGGATCGGCGGAAAGCGTGGTTTTGCCAGTGCCGGACAGGCCAAAGAAGATGGCAGTATCGACCGGGTTGCCTACCGCGTGATTGGCCGAGCAGTGCATCGGCATCACGCCTTTTGCGGGTAGCATGTAGTTGAGCAGCGAAAAGACTGATTTTTTGTTCTCGCCTGCATATTCCGTGCCGCCGATCAGGATCAGCTTGCGGTCGAAGTTCATCGCGATGACCGTCTCAGAGCGGCAATCGTGCTTTTTCGGGTCTGCGGAAAAGCTGGGGCAGTTGATGACCGTGAAATCAGCGAGGAAGTCATCTAGCTGGTCGCGCTCCGGACGGCGCATCATGTGGCGGATGAACAGGTTATGCCAGGCAAGCTCGGTCACGAAGCGGACGTTGATCGCGTGCTTTGGATCCGCGCCACCGACAAGATCCTGCACGAAATAGTCGCGCCCTTCCATGTGGGCAAGCATGTCCGTGTAGAGCGCGTCAAACCCTGCCTCAGACATCTCGGCGTTGTTTTCCCACCAGATCGTATCTTTTACGCTGTCACTTTTGACGACATGCTTGTCCTTGGGAGAGCGGCCGGTGAATTTGCCTGTGGTGACGAGGAAAGCGCCGCCTTTGCCCAATGTGCCCTCGGAGCGCTTGAGCGCTGTCTCAATCAGCGCAGGCTCCATAAGATTGTAATACACATTGCCCAGCCCTTTGATCCCTTGATGATCGAGGCTGAAGTTCGGGTTTACCCGTCCAGTTTCCATGCACTGTCTCCTTTGGAGCTGTGCATTTGACACAGCGAAATGTGGAATGCCCGCTATCAAAAGCGCAGGGGGCTTTAGTGTAATATCGGCGTCATAGCACGATGATTTGCCCGATGAACAGGCGCGTTTGCATAGTTAGCGCCACCACATTCGCAATTGAAGTGTAGCGGCGTCAATGGCCTATCCCCGCTGGAACCTGTGGCACTGCTTGCCTTGGCCGGGTCGGGGCGTTCGAACAATTGTCGCAATCAATGTGAGGCAATTTAGCCATTCCGAAACAAATTATGGCTGAAATCTGGCCATAGGGTCACGTGATTCGCAGTTTGGGATTGATTCGACAGCAAAAGGAGTGATCAATGTTGGAAAAAATAAGAATACATTGAGCAGCATAAGGAAACAGGCAGTGTCAAAAATTGCATTGGTGGACGACGACAGGAATATCCTGACGTCTGTGTCGATGACTCTCGAAGCCGAAGGTTTCGAGGTTGAAACGTATAACGATGGTCAGGCCGCATTGGACGCTTTCAACAAGCGGATGCCGGATATGGCCGTTCTGGATATCAAGATGCCGCGCATGGACGGCATGGATCTGCTTCAGCGGTTGCGCCAGAAAACGGCGATGCCGGTGATCTTCCTGACGTCGAAGGACGACGAGATTGACGAAGTGCTGGGCCTGCGGATGGGCGCTGACGACTATGTGAAAAAGCCATTTTCGCAGCGTCTGCTGGTAGAGCGTATTCGCGCATTGCTGCGCCGTCAGGATGCGGTCGCGACCGATGAAGTGGGCGATACGGAAGAGACCAAGGTGATGGAGCGGGGCGATTTGCGGATGGATCCGCTGCGTCATGCGGTCAGCTGGAAGGGCAATGACGTGTCCCTGACTGTGACGGAGTTCTTGCTGCTGCAAGCGCTCGCCCAGCGGCCGGGTTTCGTGAAGTCGCGCGACCAGCTGATGGATGTCGCCTACGATGATCAGGTCTATGTGGATGACCGGACCATCGACAGCCACATCAAGCGCCTGCGGAAGAAAATGCGCACGGCGGATGATGAATTCTCCGCGATTGAGACACTCTACGGTATCGGCTACAGATATAACGAAGAGTGATCTGAGCCGATGGCGATTGTGGAGAGGAACTTCGTGCGCGATCTGACCCCCGCGAAAAACGGTGGCGATGTTGTTCTGGGTGATGATTGGGTCGCGCCGGACAATGCCGCTCCAAACGAACTCAGGGCCAGGCGCGAGCGTCGGGGCCTGTTTTCGTTATGGGCGTCGCCGCTCACGCGCAAAATTATCACGTTCAACCTGATTGCGTTGAATGTGCTGGTGGCGGGGATCCTATACCTCAATTCTTCGCGTGAAAGCCTCGCCGTACAGCGTGCGGCTTCGTTCGTTTCCGAGGCGGAACTGATTGCCGATGTGATGGAGGCGCAGTTGCCTGATGGACAGCCTGTCGATCTGTCTGCCGGCGAGGGTGTAGATATCGAGAAGACCCTTTCGGGCCTCGATCTGCGTAGTGGCATCAACGTATTTGTGTTCGGCACAGATGGTATCCTGATCTCCGAGCTTGAAGGCGCGAGCGACGAAAGGGCAAAAGGCCTCTCGAACGGGAGCGCGAACAAAACGATCCTGACGGACGGCCTCAACTGGCTGTGGGGTGCGGTGTCCGCGCCCTTCCAGCCGGATATCGCGGCAATCTCCATCGAGGACAGGCTGAAGCCGGTGATTGCTGCGGCTCTGACCGACGGTGCTCAGATCAAGGAAGAGCGTGACGAGGCGGGGGCGACCCTGATTGCCGTCGCTACGCCGATCGAGCAAAACGGTGTGGCGGTCGGCGCTGTCGCGATTGCGAGCGCCAGTGGAGAAATCGACCGTCTTGTGCGGGGAGAGCGCGAGCGCGTGTTGCAAATGTTCATCATCGCCACGCTGGTGTCTATCGGCCTGAGTCTTGTGCTGGCCTCGACTATTGCAAACCCTTTGGCCGATTTGGCCGCCGCGGCGGAGCTGGGCCGGGACAAGGATGCGCGCAAGAAAAACCCCGGCCGCATCCGTATCCCCGATCTGACCGCCCGCCCCGATGAGATCGGACGGCTGTCCGGCGCGTTGCGCGGGATGGTATCGGCTCTCTACAACCGGATTGAGGGGAACGAGCAATTCGCCGCAGATGTCGCCCACGAAATCAAGAACCCGCTGGCCTCGCTGCGCTCTGCCGTGGGTACGCTGCGGATGATCAAGCGTGAGGATCAGCGCGATAAGCTGCTCGATGTAATAGATCACGATGTGCGCCGCCTTGACCGGCTGGTAAGCGATATCTCCAATGCCTCGCGCCTCGACAGCGAACTTGTCAAGGAAGAGGAAGAGCCGTTCAATCTGATGAAGATGCTCGCCAATCTGGGCCAGTATCTGGGTGAGGACGCGAAGAGCAAGGGCATTGATTTCATCATAGATCTGCCAGAAGCGCCGATCACGGTGCAGGGTCTGGAGGCGCGCCTGGCGCAGGTATTCGTCAATTTGATCACCAATGCGATCTCTTTTTGCGAAGACGGTGATGCGATCCGTGTTTGGGCGCGCAAGCGTGAAAACCGGATTCTGATCGTCGTCGAGGATACCGGTCCCGGCATTCCTGACCAGGCGCTCGCGAAGATTTTCAATCGGTTCTATTCCCAGCGTCCCGATGAGCATTTCGGTAATAACTCCGGTCTTGGCCTCGCCATTTCCAAACAGATCGTCGAGGCGCATGGAGGCGTGATATGGGCGGAGAACATCCGTCCGACCGATGCCGATATCACGTCCGATCCTCTCGGGGCGCGCTTTGTCGTAGGCCTTCCGCTTTAATCCGTGGCAACGACCGATCTGATCGTGCATGCGAGCTGTGTCGCCATTCATGGCGATGCTGTTTTGATCACGGGGCCTTCCGGTGCGGGTAAGTCGGCGCTGGCGCTCCAACTCATGGCGTTCGGGTGGCAGTTGGTGGCGGATGACAGGACCTGCCTACACCGGGAGGGTGCAAAGCTGTTGGCGTCCTCGCCCAAGGCGATTTCAGGGCTGATCGAAGCTCGCGGTGTGGGATTACTGCCAATTCTCCCTCTTGTGCAAGCGCCAGTTGTATTGGTTGTCGATATGTCGGTTGTCGAGACCGAGCGTCTTCCGCAGCGGCGTTTAGCGACATTGCTGGACATCACACTGACGTGCCTGCACAAGGTTGACGCACCCTATTTTCCTGCGGCAATTCATACTTATGTTATGGGCATCCGGAATGAGGCCCAATGACGAATCCTGAACCGACCCCACGCCGTATTGTATTTGTGACCGGCCCTTCGGGCGCTGGGCGGTCATCCGCGCTCAATGTGCTGGAGGATGCAGGGTTTGAGGTGATCGACAATCTCCCCATGCGTTTGCTGCCGATGCTGTTTGAACAGACGGAGCAGACCCGCCCGATGGCCTTGGGTATCGATGCGCGGAATCGGGATTTTTCGACCAACACGGTGATTGATCTGATGGGACGTCTCTCGATGCGTCCGGGCGTGGTGGCGGAGCTGTTGTTTGTGGATTGCAGTACCGATGTTTTGCTGCGGAGGTTCTCCGAGACACGACGTCGCCATCCCATGGCACCCGCCGATCGTCCCGCCGAGGGGATTGAAGCGGAGCAAGACCTGCTAAACCCGCTGCGCGCGCGCGCGGATGTCCTGATCGATACCACCGACCTGAACGTGCACGAGTTGCGTGCGGAGGTGGAGCACTGGTTTGCGCCGGGCGGCAAGCACCATCTGGCGGTGACGGTGCAATCGTTTTCCTACAAGCGCGGGCTGCCGCGATCAGTCGACATGGTCTATGATTGCAGATTTCTCAAAAACCCCTATTGGGTCCCCGAGCTGCGCGGGATGAACGGTACGGACGCACAGGTCGCCGCGCATGTTGCGACCGATCCGCGCTATGCGGAATTCGCGCAAAAGGTGCTTGATCTGAGCCTTTTGATATTGCCTGCGTGCCGTGAAGAAGGAAAAAGCCATTTCTCTATCGCCTTCGGCTGTACCGGTGGGCAGCACCGGTCCGTAACCCTAGCGGAAAGCCATGCATTGCGTCTTGCAGAAGCTGGCTGGCAAGTGTCAATTAGACATAGAGAGCTTGGCGCGCGGCAAAAATTGGGGACCTCGGATACGTGATTGGTATTGTGATCGTAGCACATGGCGGGCTGGCCAGCGAATATCTCGCCGCGATCGAGCATGTTGTGGGATCACAGAATGGCGTTCGCGCGATTGAGATACGCGCGGATCATGACCGCAGCGCAAAGCAAGACGAAATTTGCATAGCAGCAGACGCGGTCGATACAGGACAGGGCGTGGTGGTTGTGACGGATTTGTTTGGGGGATCACCGTCGAATCTGAGCCTGCGGGCCTGCCAACCGGCAGGTCGCCGCATCATTTATGGTGCGAACCTGCCGATGCTGATCAAACTAGCGAAAAGCCGCCACAAACCTGTCCCCGAAGCGGTGCGCGCGGCGCTTGAAGCGGGAAAGAAATACATTGATGCTCAGAACGTCAGTACCGAGTAGTAAGGCCGCCGATGACACATATCACTCTTGAGATCGTGAACGAAAAAGGTCTGCACGCGCGGGCGTCCGCCAAACTTGTCGAAGTTGTCGAGGGCTTTGATGCCAGCGCTGAGGTGACCAAAGACGGTATGAACGCGTCCGGTGACAGCATCATGGGGCTTTTGATGTTGGCAGCGGCCAAGGGAAGCTTTATTGACATCGAAACGTCGGGCCCTGATGCGGATGCGCTTGCAGGTGCGCTGACCGCGCTGGTCGCCGATAAATTCGGCGAGGGTATGTAGCGTACCTTCCCGAGCCAGTTTGAGCGAGGTTGCCCAGGTGGCAGAGAAACACCAGTCTATCGGTTCTCACGATATTCCCGATTATGAAGGCGAGCAGGTTAATTTCACCAAATACGACAGGCGCAGTCTGTCCTATGCTTCCACGTTTGAAGACCCGTGGAAATCGCGGATGATCTCTGCGATGGAGCTGTTTACCGGCAAGATACAGATTCTTCGTATGATCAAAAAGTTCGAAAGACGCGGTGCGCCAAGCGGGCAGGCGTTCTGGCGGGCCGCACTTGATACGATGGGCATCGAGCTGACGACACCGCAGGCGCAACTGGATCTGATCCCGAAAGAGGGGCCTGTCATTGTGGTGGCAAACCATCCGCACGGTATGGTGGATGGAATGATCTTTGCCGATCTGATCGGGCGCGTCCGCCCGGACTACAGGATCCTGACCCGTTCGCTGCTCACCTCGATCGATGAGGTGGCCGGCAGCTATATGATCCCCGTGCCCTTTCCCCACGATCCTGATGCGCAGCGCAAAGGTGTGGAGATGCGGGCGAAAGCCATGGCGCATTTGAAGGAGGGGGGCGTTGTGGCGCTGTTTCCCTCCGGCGTTGTCGCCACGTCGAAAACGTGGTGGGGCCCTGCGGTCGAAGCGGAATGGAACGTTTTTACGGCAAAGATGATCCGCCGATCGGGCGCGCAGGTCGTGCCGATGAAATTCCCCGGCCAGAACAGCCGGGCCTACCAGATCGCCAACCAGCTTTCACCGATGCTCCGGCAGGGGCTGTTGCTGCATGAGATCGTTCACAGTTGCAACAAGCCCCAAGCGCCTGTGGTAGGTGCACCGATCAACCCGGCGGAAATCGATGCGCGCGCAGACGATCCGCGCGGCTTCATGGAGTGGCTTCGGGCGCAGACCCTTGCGTTGGATACCTGAGCGTCAGCGGGTCGGGACGGGGACATCCCCACGATAATCGTAAAATCCGCGGTCGGTTTTGCGCCCCAGCCATCCGGCTTCGACATATTTCGTGAGCAGGGGGCAGGGCCGGTATTTCGTATCGGCGAGCCCGTCATGCAGAACGTTCATGATTGCGAGGCATGTATCGAGCCCGATGAAATCGGCAAGCTCCAGCGGTCCCATCGGGTGGTTCGCGCCGAGCTTGAGCGAGCTGTCGATAGATTGCACGCTGCCCACGCCTTCGTAGAGCGTGTAGACGGCCTCGTTGATCATCGGCATCAGGATGCGGTTGACGATGAAGGCCGGGAAATCCTCCGCCGATGCGGCGGTTTTGTTCAGACGGTCCACGACTTCCTTGCAGGCGGCAAACGTCGGCTCGTCGGTGGCGATGCCGCGTATGAGCTCGACCAGCTGCATGACAGGGACTGGGTTCATGAAGTGGAAGCCCATGAACTTTTCGGGCCGATCTGTACGGCTCGCCAAGCGGGTGATCGAGATCGAGGAGGTGTTCGAGGTCAGGATCGTCTCGGGCTTAAGATGCGGCAGCAGGTCTTCGAAGATGGCCTGTTTTACTGTTTCCCGCTCGGTCGCGGCTTCGATGATCAGGTCCGAGGGGCCCAGCTCGATCAGCTTGGTCGTGGTTTTGATCCGGGCAAGGGCGGCTTCCATATCGGCCTCCGCAATTTTACCACGCCCCACCTGCCGTGACATGTTGCCCCGCATGATCTCCATGGCGTTGCTCAGCGCCTCCTCGCTGATGTCGGTGAGCATGACATCGTAGCCCGCCAGCGACATCACGTGAGCGATGCCATTGCCCATCTGTCCTGCGCCGACGATTCCGATTGTCTGGATCTGCATGGCATATTTCCTTTGTTTGGTTGGCCCCAGCTTACGGCGGAGTGCGCGCGTGCTGCAAGGCCTGCGGCTGCCGAAAAACTGTCCTTAATTCTGCCATTAAACGAATCGTAAGGGACGGCTCACCATAGTCGGCTCGGGTGAGTTAAAAAGGTGGGCATTATGACCTATGAGATGCTGGGGCTGGGGGCCCTGGACTATTTGCCGTGCCGTTATGGCATGTCGAAGCTGAACTTTAGAGGGCCGAAGCGGGCGCTGGAGGGGCCCTATGTGGCCTTCTTAGGGGGCACGACAACGTTCGGGAAGTTCATCGAGCAGCCCTATCCTCTCAAGGTAGAACATCTTACGGGCGTGCCTTCGGTCAATTTCGGGCAGATCAACGCGGGCCTCGATGTTTTCATGAAGGAGCCCGTGGTGATGGGTGCCGCCAGACAGGCCCGCGTGACCGTGGTGGAGGTTTTGGGTGCTGCCAATTTGAGTAATCGTTTCTATAGAGTTCATCCCCGACGTAACGATAGGTTCCTGCGCGCGGGGCCGCTGCTGAAGCGGTTGTACCCGGAGGTCGATTTCTCCCAGTTCAACTTCACGCATCATATGCTGCGCCATCTGCACCAGCATGATGCGGAGCGGTTCGCGCCGCTGCGCTCGCTTCTCCAAGCACTCTGGGTGCGGCGCATGCGCAAGCTGGTGGCGCAGGTATCGGAAGAGGTCGTGCTGGTACGGTTCGGGGCCGATAAGGCGGACGGGCGAGGGGCTCGGGGCGGAGGTGCCTGTGCGGCACTGGTGACGGACGAGATGCTGGACCGCCTTGGCGCCGATGTGAGCGCAATTGTAGAGATCCCGTTGGGTTCGCGGTCGCACGCCGCCGAACGATCGGGGATGACATTCCGGCTCCTCGAGGAAGATGCGGCCAAGACGGTAGCGCCGCCACATGTCCACACTGCGGCTGCGCAGGCATTGCGACCCGTACTCGACCGATTGATGTAGCGACAAAAAAGGCCCGCCTGGGTGAGGCGGGCCTTTAAACTTTCGATGATCGGGAGCACTGCTCAGAGCTTTTTGATCATATCGGGTACGGCTTCGAACAGGTCCGCGACAAGGCCGAAATCAGCAACCTGAAAGATCGGCGCCTCTTCGTCCTTGTTGATCGCGACAATGATTTTGCTGTCCTTCATGCCCGCGAGATGCTGAATCGCGCCGGAAATGCCGACAGCAACGTACAAGTTGGGTGCAACGACCTTGCCGGTCTGGCCAACCTGCCAATCGTTCGGCGCATAACCGGAGTCCACCGCCGCGCGCGAAGCACCTACGGCGGCGCCGAGCTTGTCCGCAAGATCCTCGATCATCTTGAACTGCTCCTCGGACCCAACACCGCGTCCACCCGACACGACGATGCCGGCGGAAGTCAGCTCCGGGCGATCGCTTGCCGCGACTGTGTCTTCGACCCATTCCGACAGGCCGGGATC
>JAGXHD010000094.1 GCA_024636395.1 Sulfitobacter sp. | reverse complement strand
GGGTGCACCGGCCCCCGCGCTGACCGACGATCTGGCGATATTCGCTTTCGGATCGGGAGAAGTGCAGGCGGTCTTCCGCCGTGGCGGTCTCAATCGCTGGGATGGAACCGTTCTGGGCAAGCGGGCCGGGCGCGCGCTCAGCAATGTATCAGACGTCACCGCCGCGCCCGTTGTGTCTGGCAATCGGGTGTACGCGGGCAATTTGTCGGGTCGCATCGTGGCTCTGGATGCCGGATCGGGGATGCGTGTCTGGGCCGCGCGTGAGGGCGCTTCCGGAGCAGTCTTGCCTGTGGGCGACAGCGTGTTTGCGGTAAGCGATATCAATGAATTGCTGCGTCTTGACGCGGCAGACGGTGCAAAGATCTGGGGCGTGGAGCTTCCGAACTTCGTCAGAACCAAGCCGAAACGGCAGGGCCGCGTGGTGCCGCATCATGGGCCCATTTTGGCCGGTGGCCGGGTGATCATCGCCTCGGGTGATGGTGTGCTGCGCAGCTTTGATCCGACCAATGGCGCGCTTGTGGGCACGGTGGAGATCCCCGGAGGTGCCACATCCGCGCCGGTGGTGGCTGGGCGTACGCTCTATGTCGTAAGCTCCCAAGGGAAATTGCTCGCCTACCGCTGAGCACCGCCAATCGAGACAGGGCTTTCGCAGGGCTGTTCTTTGCGCTATGGCGCGTGTCTAACCCTGCTCGGAGCTGTCTGATGTCCTTCACCCTCGCAATCGTGGGCCGCCCCAATGTGGGGAAATCCACGCTGTTCAACCGCCTCGTCGGCAAGCGCCTGGCACTGGTGGACGACCAGCCCGGCGTCACGCGCGATCTGCGTGAGGGTGCCGCGCGGCTGGCCGACCTGCGTTTTACCGTGATCGATACTGCCGGGCTTGAGGAAGTGACCGACGATAGCCTTCAGGGCCGCATGCGACGCCTGACCGAACGCGCTGTGGATATGGCCGACATCTGCCTATTCATGATCGACGCGCGCATGGGCGTGACCTCGTCCGATCTGGTATTCGCCGATATTCTGCGCAAGCGCGCGGCAAATGTCATTCTGGTGTGTAACAAGGCCGAGGGTAATGCCGCCGAGGCTGGCGTGCTGGAGGCCTATTCGTTGGGTCTCGGGGAGCCGTTGCGCCTATCCGCCGAGCATGGGGAAGGGCTGACCGATCTTTACACCGTCCTGATGCCGCTGGCCGATGGATTTGCCGAGACGCGATCCGACGACACGCCCGAAGTGGATGTGGATCTGAGCGAGGCAGATGGCGATGATGTTGACGCGGTCCCCGTGCCGACACGCGCCAAGCCTTTGCAGGTTGCCGTTGTGGGGCGACCCAACGCGGGCAAATCAACGCTGATCAACCAGATCGTGAAAGAAGACCGTCTGCTGACAGGGCCCGAGGCCGGGATCACGCGGGACGCGATCTCGCTCATCACCGATTGGGTAGGCCCCGACGGCGTGGGCGTGCCCATGCGTATTTTCGATACGGCAGGTATGCGCAAAAAGGCCAAAATTCAGGAAAAACTTGAGAAGCTGAGCGTCAGCGACGGTTTGCGCGCGGTTAAGTTTGCCGAAGTTGTCGTCGTCTTGCTCGATGCGGAAATTCCATTTGAGCAGCAGGATCTGCGCATCGCCGATCTGGCCGAACGTGAAGGTCGCGCCGTGGTGATCGCGGTTAACAAATGGGATGTCGAGGAAGACAAGCAGGGCAAGCTCAAGGAACTTAAGGAGAGCTTCGAGCGGCTGCTGCCCCAACTGCGCGGTGCGCCTCTGATCACCGTATCCGCCAAGACGGGCAGGGGAATGGACCGCCTGCACCAGGCGATCATGCGTGCCTATGACATGTGGAACCGTCGCGTGAGCACGGCACAGCTCAACCGCTGGCTGTCGGGCATGCTCGAGGCGCATCCGCCCCCGGCGCCGCAGGGCAAGCGTATCAAGATGAAATACATGACACAGGCCAAGACTCGCCCACCGGGGTTCGTTGTGATGTGTAGCCATCCGGACAAAGTACCCGAAAGCTACAGCCGCTATCTGGTCAACGGATTGCGGGTGGATTTCGACATGCCGGGCACACCGATCCGGTTGTGGATGCGTGGCCAGTCTGATGCCAACCCCTACAAGGGCCGCAAGAAGGCGCCGCCGTCAAAGCTGCGCAAACACGTGGGCGGCAAACCCAACGACGGCAGCCGGTAGCGGCGCATTTGGGGCAGGGGCGTGGGTCAGCCCGCGCGCCATGCCTTGACTGTGGGGAACACCAGCGCAATCGCGCCACCGGCGGCTAGGGCAGCTACCGTCATGTTGGGTACAGCAAAATTATGCACCACAACGGCCACCAGTGCCCAGATGACCGCGATGCCGTAGCTCGGCGCACGGCCAAGCTGGCTCTGCACTGCAGCGGCGATGACAAGCGCCAGAAAGATCGCGGCTAGCGCGGCAGTGGTCCCGTCGAGAAAGCCGTAGCCTGCCACCAGCAATCCTATTGAGACGCAGGACGCTGCGCTGAGCCAACCTGCGTACAGACCTACGGGAAGGGCGGCGAACCACTTGTCATAAACCGGGCTGCGAAACAGAGCCACAAGTGCCGTGATAAGCATCACCCAGATCAGCACGGAGGCCCAGATCGGGCTCGCAACTGCGACGGCGAGCCAGATGCTGCCCACCGCCAGCGAGGGAATGAGGGCGATCCGCATCGTGTGCCACTGCGCGTCGTTGCGCCGCTTCCACACCCCGTAGCCGAGCCCGACCAGCAGCCACAGATAGATCACGCCCCAAATGCCGAAGGCATATCCCTCGGGTTGCACCGCAGGATCGACCTGCGGCACGGGGAACTGTTCGGGATCGAACCCGCCGAAATCGCGCACGAAGAAGGGCGAAATGGCGAACAGCCCAGCAATAATAAATGTGACAATCGCGATTGCGCTACGTGACATTATGGACCTTTCTGGTCAAAACTGGTGCTTTCACTGCGAGATATAGCACAAAGGATTTTCACTAATGGCACGCATCGCACTATTTTGCGACGGTACATGGAACAGCCCGACGATGGAACAGCCGACCCATGTGGACCGGCTATTCAAAAAGACCAGACAGAGCAACGCCCAGCACACGCATTATTTCGCCGGCGTCGGCACGGGCGGCGATGCGCCGGGCGTTTTCAGCAAAGCACTGATGAAACTCGGGGGGGGCGCATTTGGCTGGGGTCTCAACGAGAACATCAAGGAGGCCTACGCAAGGCTGTGCGATCAATACGAGGCGGGCGACGAAATCTTCATTTTCGGCTTTTCGCGCGGCGCCTATACCGCGCGATCGCTCGCAGGCATGATCCGCAAATGCGGGATTATCGCGGATCCGACGCCAGAGGCCGTCGAGGAGGCCTTTGCCCTCTACCGGATGCCGGGCATCGAGAATCATCCCGACGCGCTGCATGTCATGCAAAAGCGGCGCAGGCTCTCGCCACGCTTTGCCACCTCGCGCGCCGAGATGGAGTGGCGCGCTGTGACGCCATGGGCGAATGACCCTGCGGAGATGCACCAGGTCGAGATAGCCTATCTGGGCATCTGGGATACGGTCGGATCGCTGGGCATCCCTGCGCCGCTGCTGGGACCGGTGGCCAACGTCTGGAACAGCAAGTACCGCTTTCACGACACACTTCTGAGCTCCATGGTCAAGGCCGCGCGCCACGCGGTGGCGCTGGACGAGCGGCGGGTATTCTACAGTCCCGCGCTGTGGGACAATCTGGAGGCATCGCGGGATCACGAGGGCCTGAACAAAGGCGACCGCAGCCCGGCGCGGCCCTACCAGCAGGTCTGGTTCACCGGTACGCACGCGATTGTGGGTGGATCTGCGCCCAAAGCGCGCGCGCTCACCGGCCAGTCGCTGCAGTGGGTCGCCGACGGCGCGGGGGAGGCGGGGCTCGACATCGACATGCAGGACCTGCTCGACCGTGTGCCCGATCCGCTGGCGAATAGCCACACGCTGGACCAACCACCCGTGCCATACATGATTTTCGGAAACTTCCTGAAATGGCGCGCGGGGCCGGGCCACCCTATCGATTTACACCCAAGCGCGGACATCCGCATCAAAACCCGCCGCGATTACCGTCCGCGTTCGCTCAAAAATCTGATGCCCGCATTGTTCGGCGTGGTGCCGCCCGCGCCGCCGAGAGACGGGCCGCAGCGCTAAGCTGCGGAGCCGCTCCTTTACGCAAGGGTCCCGTCGAGGGCGAGCGTGGTTTTGCCGCCCAGATAGGGCGCAAGCACGGATGGCAGCGCCACGGTGCCATCCGCTTGCTGTCCGTTCTCGAGCACCGCGATCAGGCAGCGTCCCACCGCAAGGCCGGAGCCGTTGAGCGTATGCACGAACTGGGGCTTGCCGCCGCCTTCGGGCTTGAAGCGGGCGTTCATGCGGCGCGCCTGAAAATCGCCCGTGGTCGAAACGGAACTAATTTCACGGTAGGCGTTCTGGCCGGGCAGCCACGCCTCTATGTCGAAGGTGCGCCGCGCGCCGAAGCCCATGTCACCGGTACACAGTAGGACAGTGCGGTAGGGAATGCCCAGCTTTTCAAGGATCCCCTGCGCACAGCCTAGCATCCGCTGCTGCTCCGCATCCGATGCTTCAGGAAGTGTGATCGAGACCATCTCGACTTTTTCGAACTGGTGCTGGCGCAGCATGCCTGCGGTATCGCGCCCTGCCGAGCCGGCCTCAGAGCGGAAACACAGCGTGTGGGCCGTGAGGCGGCGCGGCAGATCGGCAGCCTCCAGCGTCTCTCCGGCGACGGTATAAGTCAACGGGACTTCGGACGTGGGCACGAGCCACATGCCATCGGTGGTCTGATAGCTGTCGTCGCCGAATTTCGGCAACTTGTCCGTCCCGTACATCGCCTCGTCGCGTACGAGCACGGGGGAGTTCACCTCCGTCAGGCCGTTCTCGTCCACATGCGTATCGAGCATGAATTGCCCCAGTGCGCGGTGGATACGGGCAACGCCGCGCTTGAGCATGACAAAACGCGCGCCGGAGGTTTTCGCCGCTGTCTCGAAATCCATAGATGCAGCCACACTATCGATATCATAATGCTCTCGCGGGCTGAAGTCGAAGTCGGGGATATCGCCCCAGCGCTTGACCTCGACGTTGTCGGCCTCGCTGGCGCCCATGGGCACGTCGCCCGCGGGACTGTTCGGAATGCGCGACAGCATATCAGTGAGTTGCGCATCCAGATCCTTGGCCTCGGCCTGCATCGCGGCGACTTCGGCCTTCTTTTCCGAAACCAGCGCGCGCAAGCGCTCGAACTCTACCTCGTCACCCTTGGCTTTCGCGGCGCCCACTTGCTTGGAGGCGGCGTTCTGCTCGGCCTGTGCCGCCTCGGCCGCCTGAATCTTGGCGCGGCGCGCGGTATCGAGAGCGAGGATGGCGGAGGACTGTGCCGCATCGCCGCGCCGCGCCAGTGCGGCATCGAAGGCATCGGGGGTCTCGCGGATGGCGCGGATGTCGTGCATCGTAATGTCCTTGTCTCGTTTGGTCGTGTGATTCAATCCTGTGCGCTGCGTTATGGCCGATTATTCCGCGAGGGCATAGGGGGGGAAATGGGGGCGGTCCGAAAACTCCGTCATTGCGGCCAATTGTGGCGTGCATCGCCTTGCAAAGCCGCGTATCCGCGCATAGGTTCTGCCGAACTTCAGACGGCGACTTCAGACTGAGCGGGCACGTCCCCGTAAGCGCCCCAAAAAAGGACTTATCCATGTCAGGCATTGAGCAATTCATCCCGCTGATCCTCATCTTCGGGATCATGTATTTCCTGCTGATCCGCCCCCAGCAGAAAAAGCTCAAGGATCATCAGGCGATGGTTGCGGCGCTGCGCCGGGGCGATCAGGTCGTCACGCAGGGTGGCATGGTAGGCAAGGTCGTCAAGGTAAAGGACGATGGCGAACTGGAATTGGAAATTGCGGACGGCATCAAAGTCCGGGTGATACAAAGCACCATCGCAACCGTGATCAGCAAGACCGAACCGGCCAAGTAACTTTTTAGACGACACTGATAAAAGGCGGGCGATATGCTCCAGATATCCATATGGAAACGCATCGCTATCTGGCTGACCGTAGCGGCCGGTCTTATGCTGGCTGCGCCGAACGCCTTTTATGCTGTGGTTGAAGGGCACAATGACGCGGTTCAGGAGATCGAGCAATCGGGCGCCACGCCCGAGTTGGAAGCACAGCGTGCGCTTTGGCCCGATTTTCTACCAAATGATCTGGTCAATCTGGGTCTCGATCTTCGCGGCGGGGCGCATTTGCTGGCAGAAGTGCGGGTCGCGGATGTCTATGCCGCACGGCTGGAGGCCATGTGGCCCGAAGTGCGCGATGCGGTCCGGGGAATTACGCCGGTGAACCTGCAACAGTCGCCTCCGGGCGAGCTCAGGGTCCGACTGAATGATCCATCCATGATGCCGCAAGCGATGGAAATCGTACGGGGGCTGGCCCAGCCCGTGCAGACCCTTACCGGGGCGGGCGCGAGCGATATCGAGGTGAGCGGCCGCGACGGCATCCTCACCGTTGTCCTGTCGGAGGCCGAGCAAAGCGCCACTGACGAGCGCACCATGCAGCAATCGCTCGAAATCATTCGCCGCCGTATTGACGAGGTCGGGACACGCGAGCCAACGATCCAGCGGCAGGGAAGTGACCGGATTCTCATTCAGGTGCCGGGCATAGGCTCGGCTGCCGAACTCAAGGAGATCATCGGGACCACGGCGCAGCTTACGTTCAATCCCGTCGTGCGCCGCACCACGAACGGGGCGGAGCGGCCCGGCCTCGGCAACGAGCTTGTGCCGTCGCTCGACCAGCAGGGCGTGTTCTACGTGATTGAAAGCGCACCTGTCGTAAGCGGGGAAGAGCTTGTCGATGCGCAGCCGAGCTTCGACCAGAACGGTGGCCCTGCGGTCAGTTTCCGGTTCAACACCTCCGGCGCACGTAAATTCGGAGATTACACCGCCGAGAACATCGGCGCTCTTTTTGCGATCGTGCTTGACGATGAAGTCGTGAGCGCGCCCACGATCCAGAGCCACATTCCCGGCGGGTCGGGTATCATCACCGGCAATTTCGGGGTGGAGGAATCAACGCGACTCGCTGTGCTGCTACGCGCAGGCGCACTGCCCGCCCAGCTTGATTTCCTCGAAGAAAGGACCATCGGTCCGGAACTGGGACAGGACAGCATCGACGCGGGCAAAATTGCGACAATTGTTGCGTTCACCGCAGTGCTGTTCTTCATGTTTGCTGCCTACGGCCTGTTCGGCATCTTCGCCAACATCGCCCTCATCATCAACGTGGCCCTTCTGTTCGGCCTGCTGAGCATTATCGGTGCGACGCTGACGCTACCGGGCATTGCGGGAATCGTTCTGACTGTAGGGATGGCGGTGGACGCCAACGTGCTGATCTTTGAGCGGATCCGCGAAGAGCTGCTGACGGCCAAAGGCCCCGCGCGCGCGATCGAGCTTGGGTATGAAAAGGCGCTCAGTGCCATTCTGGATGCCAACATCACCACGTTCATCACAGCGGTAATCCTGTTTGCCATGGGCTCGGGGCCGGTGCGCGGGTTCGCGATCACGCTGGGTTTGGGCATTCTCACGTCGGTTTTCACGGCGATCTATGTAACACGTCTGATGGTGGTCATCTGGTACGAGCGCCGCCGTCCCAAAACGATAGAGCTTTGATATGATGCGCCTCAGACTTGTAAAACAGAACACGAGCTTCGATTTCTTCACGCGCTGGAAGCTCTGGCTCGGGATATCCGGGCTTATGGTGATTGTGGCGGCGGCTTCATTCCTCATCCAGGGCTTGAATTTCGGGATTGATTTTAGGGGCGGGACCACGATCCGCACGGAAAGTCCGCGCCCTGTAATCATCTCAGAGTACCGCGACGCGATGACCACACTGGGTCTTGGGGATATCACGATCACAGAAGTGTTCGACCCGCAATTCCGCCCTGATCAAAACGTTGCGATGGTACGGATCCAGGCACAGGACGATCAGGAAGCGGTCACGACAGAGCTTATCGAGGCGGTCGAAGGCGCGCTGAAGGAAGTGCGGCCCGATATCAAGTTTATCTCCGTGGAATCGGTTGGTCCGAAGGTCTCAGGCGAGTTGATCAACACGGCCATCATCGCCGTCGCACTCGCGATGGGTGCCGTGCTGATCTACATCTGGCTGCGGTTCGAATGGCAGTTCGCCGCGGGCGCCGTATTGGCGTTGATTCACGATGTCGTCCTGACCATCGGTGTATTTTCCGAGCTTCAGATCCGGTTTGATCTGGCGATCATCGCGGCGCTGCTCACCATCGTGGGGTACTCGCTCAACGATACGGTGGTGGTCTTCGACCGGGTGCGGGAAAACCTGCGTAAATACAAGAACCGCCCACTTAAGGAAGTTCTCAACATGTCGATCAACGAGACATTGAGCCGGACCTTCATGACATCGCTCACAACATTGCTGGCGCTGATCGCGCTTTTCGTGCTGGGTGGCGATGTGATCCGGGGCTTCGTATTTGCGATGATCTGGGGCGTGGTCGTGGGGACGTATTCTTCGATATTCGTAGCGACCGCCGCGCTTTTGTACTTCGGCGTCAAGCGCGACTGGTCAAAACCCGACGCGAACGCGGGCAACCAATACGCAAATATCGACACCTGACATGCTGGCATCCGCCCTCGCGACGCAGGGCCTGATCTGGCTCGTCGCGGCGGTATGCATCGCGGGGCTTGTGCGCGGGTTTGCGGGCTTCGGCTCTGCAATGATCATCATGCCGGTGGCGAGTTCGGTCTTGCAGCCTGTCGAGGCGGTGATCTTCGTGGTTTGTGCAGAATTGATCGGCCCCTTGCCCAATCTTCCCGCCGCATTGCGCGCGGGCAGGCTGCGCGATGTGGGGCTTTTGGTGATTGGCGCGATTTTAGCACTTCCCGCCGGTGTCTGGGCGCTCGCCAGCATGGATGCGATTGTCTTTGGCTGGATCGTGTCAGCTTGCGTCATACTTCTTCTCGCTCTGACGGCGTATGGCTGGCGCCTTACGGGCGGTCTGACGCGCCGCCTTATCGTGGCCACGGGCGCCGTGGGCGGCTTCATGACAGGCTTCGCCGGTATTCCTGGGCCCCCTGTCATCATGCTTTACATGGCCAGTACCTTGCCTAGCGCCATAATCCGGGCAAATTTTCTGCTCTACCTGGTGGCGCTGGATCTGCTGCTGTTCTTGCTGTTCTGGTCGATGGGGATGATGAATTGGTCCATAGCTTTGCTTGGGCTGCTGGTTGGGGTACCCAATCTTTTGGCGAATATGATCGGCGCGCGTCTTTTTGACCCATCAGCAGAGCGTCTTTTTCGCGCTGTGGCCTATCTCATGATAGCGGCATCGGCTATCGTCGGCCTGCCACTTTGGAAAGGATAAGTCATGCGGTTGAACGAAGTCGTCTTTAACGATGCCAAGCCAGTGGAGGGCTACGGCCCCGGTTTCTTCCGCATCGGCGGTGAGGTGGTGCAGGGGGCGGTGATCACGTCATCCAGTGGCACCCGCACGTGGGGCGGGATGGACGATATTGCCGCGCTGGAGGATCTCGTGGCGCAGAGCGATGTGATCTTCATCGGAACGGGTGCGCAGATCGCCCATTTGCCCGTCGGCCTGCGCGACAAGCTGGAGCAGGCGGGCGTCGGGGTCGAGGCGATGGCCTCTCCGGCAGCCGCGCGGACCTATAACGTGCTGCTGAGTGAGGGCCGCCGTGTGTCCCTCGCCATGCTGCCGGTCTAGCGGATGGTACTGCGCCTCACTGATGTGGCCGTTGCGCGCGGTGGTGTGCCGGTGCTGGGCGCTGTGACGTTTGAGCTGGAGCCGGGCAGGGCGCTCGTTTTGCGGGGCCCGAACGGTTCGGGCAAGACGACGCTGCTGCGCGCGATTGCAGGGCTTCAGCCTGTGCTGTCGGGCAGAATCGAGGGTGCGGAGGATACGGTTGCCTATGCCGGACACGCGGACGGCCTGAAAGCGATGCTCAGTGTGGCGGAGAATTTACAGTTCTGGGCGGCTGTCTACGGGCGCCGCGAGATCGACGCGGCGCTCGAGACCTATGCGCTGGCGCCGCTCGCGGACCGTCTGGCGGGGACGCTGTCGGCGGGGCAGAAACGGCGCGCGGGGCTCGCACGGCTCATGGTGACGGACAGGCCCATCTGGGTGCTGGACGAGCCTACGGTCTCGCTGGATATCGCTGCTGTCGGGATGTTCGCTGACGCGGTGCGCGCGCATCTGGACGGAGGTGGCATGGCTTTGCTTGCGACCCACATCGATCTGGGAATTGAGGCGCAAGTGCTCGACATCACGGGGATGCGCGCTGCTCCGGACGCTTTGCACGGCGCCAGCGATGAGGCGTTTCTGTGATCGCACTTCTGATACGTGATCTGCGTCTCGCCCTTCGCGCCGGGGGCGGCTTTGGCCTCGGGTTGGCGTTTTTCCTGATCCTCACGGTCTTGGTCCCTTTCAGCGTGGGGCCTCAAAGCGCACTGTTGTCCTCCATCGCGCCGGGGATTTTGTGGCTCGGTTCGCTGCTGGCCTGCCTGCTGTCGCTCGACCGGTTGCTGGCCCTCGATTTCGAGGACGGAACGCTCGATGTGTTGGCGACCGCACCGCTGCCGCTTGAGGCCGCTCTCGCAGTCAAAGCGCTGGCCCACTGGATCACGACGGGCCTGCCGCTGGTGCTGGCGGCGCCGTTCCTCGGCATCTTGCTCAATCTGCCGCCGCAAGGATTTGTCTGGCTCGTAGCCTCGCTGCTGCTCGGCACGCCCGCGCTCTCCATAATCGGCACATTCGGTGCCGCCCTCACGGAGGGCATCAAGCGGGGCGGTTTGCTGATGTCGCTGCTGGTCCTGCCGCTCTACGTACCGACGCTGATTTTCGGGGCGGAGGCCGCGCGCAGGGGGGCAGTTGGCATGGCGATCGAGACACCGCTCTTGCTGCTGGCAGGGATCAGCCTCGGTTCTATCGCATTGCTGCCCTTTGCCGCGGCGGCCGCTTTGCGGATGACAATCCGGTGAGGAATTCGTATGCCATTGAGCTTATACACACGGCGTATTAGGTAGCTTTCATGTCACTCTGGGAATATGCAAATCCGGTCAAGTTTCTGGCCCTCAGCGCGCGAGTGCAGCCATTCGCCTGGGCTGCTGCGGCGATCGGTATAGCTGTCGGACTGGGCTGGGGATTTTTCGCCACGCCGGATGATTTCCGGCAGGGGTCGACCGTCAAGATCATCTACATTCATGTCCCCTCCGCCTGGATCGCGATCAATGCGTGGATCATGATGCTTGTGGCATCGCTCATCTGGTTGGTGCGCCGCCATCACGTGAGCGCGCTCGCCGCGCGCGCTGCGGCGCCCGTGGGGCTGGTGATGACTGTGATCGGCCTACTCACCGGTGCGATCTGGGGTCAGCCGATGTGGGGCACGTGGTGGGCCTGGGATCCGCGCCTGACGTCCTTCCTGATCCTGTTTTTGTTCTATCTGGGCTATATCGCCCTTTGGGAAGCGGTTGAGGATCCGGATACCGCCGCTGATCTCACCTCTGTGCTCTGTCTTGTAGGCTCTGTCTTTGCGTTACTGTCCCGCTATGCTGTGCTGTTCTGGAGCCAGGGGCTGCACCAAGGGGCGACCCTGAGCCTCGACAAAGAAGAGAACATCTCAGACGTCTTCTGGGTTCCGCTGGTGATTTCCATCTCAGGGTTCACCCTTCTGTTCATTGCTCTCGTCCTCTACCGGACTGGCACCGAGATCGCACTGCGCCGGGCCCGCGCACTAAGCGCAAGACGGGATGCGAGTGCATGATGCCGGATCTTGGAAAATACGCGGCGGACGTTTTGGGCGCCTACGGCGTGACGCTGGTGCTGATGGCGGCGCTGGTCGTGCTTAGCCTGCGGCGTGGTGCAAAAGCGCGGGCTGCCCTGCGCCTGATCGAAGAGGAGACTGCGCGCCGTGGCAAAAATTAGCCCGCTGATGATCGCACCCCCGCTGGTGTTTGCCGGTTTCGTGGCGCTGGCCTTCGTGGGCATGTACCGCGACGATCCCAACGGCCTGCCCTCGACGTTGGTGGGCCAGACCGCACCTGCTTTGCCCGAGCGCGCGCTGGCAGATTTCCCACCTGCGACCCAAGACATGCTGGCTACGGGTGATGTCACTTTGGTCAATTTCTGGGCGAGCTGGTGCCCTCCGTGCCGTGCAGAGCATCCAAAGCTTCTGGAAATGGAGGCGCAGGGAACCAACATAATCGGGGTGAATTTCAAGGATACCGAACGTGCGGCGACGAAATACCTGATCGATGACGACAATCCGTTCGCGGGGGTTGCTTTCGATCCGCAGGGGCGTACCGCCATTGATTGGGGTGTCACAGCCCCCCCCGAGACGTTTATTCTCGACGGGGACGGAACAATCCTGTTCCGCTTCGCTGGTCCGCTGATCGGCAGCGATTACGAACAGCGGTTTTTGCCGGCACTCGAAGCGGCCCGGTCACCGTAAAGGCGCCGAGCAACCCGATCGGGATGGCTACATCATGCCGATGACAACTACCATGATGATCGAATAGAGAGCCACACCGCCCCCGATCAGGAAGGGTGCCCAGTTTTTTGAAATGGTCGCCGTCGCAATGGATTTGAGTTGATACATCAGATCGGGCCATGTGTAGGAAACGAAATCACCTTGAGTAAACACGGCCTTGATCCGTCCCTCCGCATCGACAACCGGTAGTCGGCGGAACCGCTCGTTCGACATGATGCGGAGCCAGTCGACCATATCATCGGTCTCCTTTGCCAGGCGAGGGTTCTCGGTCATAATGTCCGACAGCTTCGTTGTTTTGGCATCCAGCCCCTTGCCCACCAGTTTGTTCATCACATCGCGTTCCGTAACGACGCCGATCACCTTTTCATTTGCGTCGACGATGATCACGGAGCCGTAATTCTTTTCGGACATGGCTGACACCGCATCGAAAACGGTGGTTTCCGGGGTGCGTGTCAGCGGCTTCATCTTTGATTTATATTCCGGGCGGTCCATCAGACGGTTACCGGGGCGCTGTGCTGTTTCGGGCATGTCGCGATCTCTCCTTGTTAGCGTCGTTCCTCAGTGACCTAGTGCCGCTGAGACGCTTCGCCACGTGATAATTTGCAAACGCACCCCATCAAGTGCAGCGCAGGAACGAAAAAGGCCCCCGCTGTACGTGACAGCGGAGGCCTTCGTTGTGTGTTTCGTTCGTTTTACTCGGCTGCGATGCTTTGCTTTGCAAGATCGCGCAGCACGTAATGCAGAACGCCGCCATGCTCGATGTATTCGATCTCGATCGCCGTATCGATCCGGCACTTGATCTTGATCTCCTTCACCTTGCCATCGGCCATGGTGATCGTGCAGGGCACTTCCTGCAAAGGTTTTATCGTATCGAGGCCAGAAATGCTCACGGTCTCCTCGCCGGTCAGCCCGAGCGTCTTGCGCGTGTCGCCGTTGGTGAACTCGAAGGGAATCACACCCATGCCCACAAGATTGGAGCGGTGGATCCGCTCGAAATTCTCGGCGATCACGGCCTTCACACCCAACAGGGCAGTGCCTTTGGCAGCCCAGTCCCGGCTCGAGCCCGCGCCGTACTGCTCGCCACCGAAAATCACAAGTGGCGTGCCTGCTTCCTGATGGGCCATGGCAGCATCGAAGATCGACGTTTGCTCCCCGTCGGGGCCTTTCGTGTAGCCGCCCTCAACGCCGTCGAGCATCTCATTCCTGATCTGGATATTGGCAAAGGTGCCACGCATCATCACTTCGTGGTTGCCGCGGCGCGAGCCGTAGGAGTTGAACTCCCGAACCGGCACCTGACGCTCCACCAAATACTTGCCTGCGGGCGTGGTTTCCTTGAACGAGCCGGCAGGCGAGATGTGGTCGGTGGTGATCATATCGCCCAGAACGGCCAGAACCTTAGCGTTTTCGATGTTGGTGATCACGCCGGGGTCTTTGCTCATCCCCTGGAAGTAAGGCGG
>JAGXHD010000093.1 GCA_024636395.1 Sulfitobacter sp. | reverse complement strand
GCTAAACGCGGTGCTGAAAGACAGTGCCGAGATTGACAATGCCGCGGCCAATCTGGGGACGGTGTACGAGTTGACGGGAGCTGCCACGCGGACGGAGACGCATAAACGCTGCCGCGCCTATCTGGATGTGGTCAAACAGTTGCGCACCGCTGCAGAGAAGCCAAAGGTGAAACCGACCCGTAGGCCCGATGATGTGACCTATCGCCGCTCTGCTGGCGAGAAGGGGATCAGCGCGCACAAGCGGGGCGGGAAGTTCCTGCTTGAGTTTGAGGATTCGCTCTCGGAAGCCAGTCTGCGCGGCGCCTTGGACGCATTTCTGAAAGCACGCTTCGGAAAGTAGAGATTGCCCATGGGCAATACTTCGCTTACAACCTGAAATGTATAGATAATGCGCCCTAAACAGGCGCATTCTTTGTGAGACGGGCAAGAATGAGGCCCGCAACGGCTTCTGGTGCTTCTTCGTGCATCAAATGGCCCAGATCAGGCAGCTCTGTATAGTCCAGCCCCTCGATCCTTGCCGCCAGATCTCGCGATGTTGCGGCAGGTACGGCGCGGTCACCGGTCCCTGCGATAAGCAATCCGCGTTGTTTGCTGTGGGGCAGGCGGTTGCTCAGCGGGCCGAGATCCCATTGCGCCATCATTTGTAGGGTGGCGTTTACATGGCCACGGTCGCTCACCAACGCGCCGTAGTGGCGCAGATCGTCCGGCGCGAGCCTTGAACCTGTCCCCTCGATCAACCGCTGCACAGAGCGTGGGTTGCCATTGGACGCAGTGAATAGCGAAGCAACACCCGGCATCATGGCGAGCGCCTTTGCCATCACTGGAAACATGACACCGGCAACACCTTTGAAATTGGAGAGTGCTGCGTTAATCCCGATCACCTCCGCGGGTGGCTCAGGCAACCGCGCCGCCAGATCAAAAGCAACTGCGGCGCCTGCGGAATGCCCGATTATCGCGTTTGGTCGCCAACTCTCCAGCTCGCACAGCACCGTAATATCTTCGGCCACCGTTTCCAACCCGCAGCGGGCCTGCGCACCGAGGCGGGTGAAACCCTGGCCAGGCAAATCAATCGCAACTACATGGTAGCTTTCCGAGAGCAACGGGATCAGATGCCGAAAGCTCTGGGTGCTGCCACCCGCGCCGTGTAGCAGCATTAGTAGAGGTCCTGTGCCCATCTCCTGAACATGCCACCTGTGTGGTTTGCTCAGGACAAAGCGGGAGGCGCTTGCGTGGGGCCAATCCTCTTTATGACGCGCCCAATCCACCTGTCAGTCGCCCAATGTGGTTGAGACTGCATCTGACAGGCTGCGCGCATCTGCACGAGGCAGGGCGATATACGTGCCCCCCAGAATATTGGAAATCTCGGCCAATGCGCGCTCTGGCCTGCGGCCGGTGTCAATCACGATGGCCTCCACCCCCGCCACACGAAGCTCCCGCGCGGCGGTCTGCGCATCGGCGCCTGCCTGCTGCCGGTTTGCGGTTCCGTCGAGGGCCATATTCGCCCGCCCGTCGGTGAGAATGATGATGCTGGGTGTCAGCCCCTTGCGGCGCGCCTGAAGGGCCATGTTTTGGGCCATCATGATCCCCGCAGCCAGAGGAGTAGCCCCGCCGCCCGGTAGATCGGCGAGCCTCCGTTTGGTCTGCACCAGTGAGCGTGTCGGCTCCAGAAGCACTGCGGCCTCCGCACCGCGGAAAGAGATCAGAGCGACGTGATCGCGGCGGGCGTAGGCTTCGGCCAGCAGCAACTCAATCGCGCCTTTCGCCTCGCCGAGACGCGCCATCGCGGCAGAGCCAGAGGCATCC
The DNA here is from genome assembly GCA_024636395.1 of Sulfitobacter sp. GTDB lineage: Bacteria > Pseudomonadota > Alphaproteobacteria > Rhodobacterales > Rhodobacteraceae > JAGXHD01. Next base: position 4,320 of record JAGXHD010000093.1, on the reverse strand, counting down.
ACCGTAAAGATCAGCACACGGTCTGACATGTCGACATAGCGTTTGCGCCTAAGATCGGTGTGGCGGATGATGGGGCCGGTGCGGTGAGGCGCGTCGCGCTTGCGCAGGGTCTGCCAGGGAATCGCGGCGCGCAGGGTGGCGATCAGATCTACACGGCCCTGCGCGCTGCCGCCTTCACGGGCGGGCAGGGGGCGTCCCCGGCGGTTGCCCAACTTTTTCTGGCCCGCACCACTTCCAGAGGCGCTGCGGTCCGTGCCGCCGGTTTTCAGGTTGGCTAGCAGATCGGGCGGGAGCGCCGCGAGGACAGCATCAAGCAGCATATCCTGTGGCACAGTATCAGGTTGTTGCTCTTCCGGGCCTTCTGCATCTTCGGGCGGCGGCGTGTCGTCCTTGGCGGTGTCGTCAGGTGCGTCCCCAGGCTCTTCTTCTGCGGGCAGCTGTGTTGCGCGGTGCGCAAATACAAGTGCTACGGCGGCGGTAATATCTTCGTCAACAGTCTCTAATCGGCCATTTAGCGCCGCATGTGCCTTGGCCGCGCGCAGAGCAAAGCCGACGGCCCTCAGGCTGATGATGCCAAGCCGAACGGCGAGTGTCACCAGCGCTTCGATGGTTTCTCCGAGTGTTGTCACCTGAGTGATGTCCGCAGGCGTGGGCCATTCGGGCGTTACCGTAATATCGCTTAGGCCGCAGCCCTCCAGATCCACACGAAAGGCAAGCCTGTCGGAGAGGGCAGGGGGCAGGGCCTCGTCCTCGATCCCCTCGTCAAGGGCCACCAGTGTCTGGCCTGCTTGCAGATCAAGCGTCGCAGCGAGGCGTGCGGCTATATAAGGCTCCGCCCGCTCGGCCATGGCCAGAACAAAGGTGCCGCTGTTGGTCAACAGCCCACGCGTCTGCGTCAGCGTCCCGGAAGACAGCGTGGTGGAGACATCGATGCCGCCATCTAGCGCCTCGGCGCTCATCGTGGGGTGCAGGCGGGTGTGGTGTGGCACGGCGGCCTGCACCGCATCACGGGCGGGCCCGGCGCGCGACCGCACGACAAGCCCCCCAAGCCCGGGATCAAGCGCCAGCAGCGCCAGCGCGGTGTAGGCGCGCGCGACCGGCTCCATTACGCGCCCAACGTCTCGGCGACGATACGGTCCACCCGCACGCCCGAGCCAGCATCGTCCAACGGATCGCGCCGCATACGGTGGCGCAGCGCAAGGGCAGCCACATCGCGGATATGGCCGCGTGTCAGTGCCGTATCATCGCGGAACGCGGCATAGGCCCGAGCGGCCTTCAGCAACGTCAGTTCCCCGCGCAGTCCGTCTGAGCCCAGGGCGATGCACAGCTCGGCCACGTCGCGCAGGCTCTGTTCCGGGGTATTGAGCCGTTTCAGGGCCAGCCGGGCGGCCACGATCTGGTCGCGTAGCATTGCATCCTCTGCGTGCCAGCGCACCATGAAGGCCGTGTAATCGTTCTCGTAGGCGTCGCGACGTTTGATCACTTCGATACGCTCGTCGATGTTGGTGGGAGACGCTACGTCGACGGACAGACCGAAACGGTCGAGCAGCTGTGGGCGCAGCTCGCCCTCCTCCGGGTTGCCCGATCCGACCAACACGAAGCGCGCCGCATGACGGATCGACAGACCTTCCCGCTCCACCACGTTCTGGCCGGATTGTGCCACGTCGAGCAGCAGATCGACGATGTGATCCTCCAGGAGGTTCGCCTCGTCGATGTAGAGATAGCCGCGGTTGGCCTTTGCCAATAGTCCGGGCTGAAATGCCTTCTCCCCGTTTGTTAGAGCCTTTTCGATGTCCAGCGCACCTGTCACACGGTCCTCGGAGGCGCCGAGTGGCAGATCGACCACGGGGGTCGGTATCTCGTGCGTGTCCCCGTTGGTAATGCCCGCCCAATCTGGGCAATCGGCAAGGGTCGCTGCGTTCACGGGGCATCCCTTGACGGCTAAGATGGGCGGCAGCAGGGCGGCCAGCGCGCGCACGGCCGTTGATTTGCCAGTGCCGCGATCCCCGAACACCAGAACTCCGCCGATGCTGGGATCAATCGCGGTTAGGATCATCGCGCGTTTCATATTTTGTTGGCCGACGATGGCGGAAAAGGGGAAGGGCTGTTTCATAAGGTTTCTTTCGTATCGAGAGGAGAGGTTCCGCCCCATGTGCCCCGGTCGGACACGAGAACAAAGCGGGCATAGAGTTCTTCGGAAAACCATCCATCCTTGCGGACGGCGGATATGGCTTCGGCATGGGGGCCGGTGCGGGCAAAGCGATTCATGGCGGCGGCATCTGGCCAGATGGAAAACGTCACCTGATGCAACCACGGCTTTTCGCCGATGCCAAGCTTGAACAGCACCGAGGGGTCTTTGCCAATCACGGCAGAGATGTTCGGGACGCGGCGCCAGAAATTGCGCAGCATGCCGGGCCGCACGCTGGCGCGGGTCAGGGCTGCGATGGGGCCCTTCACCGGCGCATTGCGCGGAACAAATGGGGCTACGCCCGCCCATGCGCCACGTGCAGATGTTGGCGCGAGGTAGACTGTCCAATCCTCGACGGATCTGTTGCGGTAGCGGGCGAACATGCCGCGCTCTGTTTCGCGCTGGGCCGTCTCCGCATCCGGCCATGTGGCGAGAATCGCGTAGACGGACAGGTTGGGTTTGGGCGTGAACCCCTCGCCGGTGCCTGAACCACAGAGCTTCCAAAAGCCGATGCCGGGTGTGCGCGACATAGCGTCACGTGCCAGCCCCATCATGAAAAAGGCCCAAGCCCGCGCAGGTACAGTGCCAAAGCGGTAAAAGCTGAGGCTTACGACTTGAGTGGTAACGGGCGTTGTCACAATGTAAAATTCCTAATGTGTCAATTTAGGTTTACACATTTGTATGAAATATGGAAGAGTGTAGCAAGAGACGTAAAACGAACTGGACAGATGGTGCCGTACCCATGACAGAGACACAAACCCGCCCCGACAACCGCGCCATCGTAATTGGCGCAGGACTGGGCGGCCTTGCCGCCGCCATGCGACTTGGTGCGAAGGGATATGTCGTCACCGTTCTGGACCGGCTGGACCGGACCGGAGGGCGGGGGTCTTCGATAGATCAGGACGGTCACCGGTTTGATCTGGGACCGACTATTGTCACGGTGCCGCAGGTGTTCGAACAGCTTTGGGCCGATTGTGGCCGTGATTTCCGCGCGGATGTCGATCTGCGCCCGCTCGATCCGTTCTATGAGATCCGCTGGCCCGACGGCACGACGTTCGAGGCGTGCAGCGATGACGAGCGCATGTTTGCAGAAGTGAACAAGATTTCGCCCCGTGATCTGAAGGGTTACAAACGGTTCCTCAAGGACAGCCACGCCCGCTATGTTGTGGGGTTCGAGGGGATGGTGGCCAAGCCGATGCACCGCATCTGGGAAACGATCAAGGTATTGCCGAAATTCGCGATGCTGCGCGCGGACCGCTCGATCTACGGCCACGCGGCCGCGCGGGTTAAGGACGAAAAGCTTCGCATGGCGCTGTCGTTCCATCCGTTGTTCATCGGCGGTGATCCGGCACACGTAACCTCGATGTACGCGCTGGTGGCACATCTGGAGAAAACATATGGCGTACATTACGCCATGGGTGGTGTTCAGGCGATCGCCGATGCGATGGCCGATGTGATTCGTGCGCAGGGTGGCACGATTCGGCAAGGCGCTGAGGCGGACGAGATCATCGTGACGCAAGGCGCGGCCAAGGCCGTGACCCTCACGGATGGCGAGATACTTCAGGCGCCACTGATTGTCAGCAATGCGGATGCGGGCCATACCTATACGCACCTGATGCGCAATCACCAAAAACGCCGATGGACCGCGCCCAAACTGCGGCGCAAGCGGTGGTCGATGGGTCTCTATGTCTGGTATTTCGGGACCAAAGGCACGGCGAAGGACTGGCCCGATCTGGGGCATCACACCATCGTCAATGGCCCGCGCTTCAAAGGCTTGCTCAATGATATCTTCATAAAGGGTCATCTCAGCGACGATATGAGCCTTTATATCCACCGCCCCTCGGTGACCGACCCCACTGCAGCGCCGGAGGGGGATGATACCTTTTATGTGCTATCGCCCGTGCCGCAACTGGGATGGGATAATGCTGTAGACTGGAAGACCGAAGAGCCGATCTACCGCGACAAGGTCGCCGCAGAGCTGGAAAAGCAAATGCCGGGCTTCCGCGACAAGATCTCGACAGAGCTGGTTTTCACGCCGGAAGAATTCCGTGACCGGTACCTGAGCCCGCATGGCGCTGGATTCTCGCTTGAGCCGCGGATTTTGCAATCAGCATGGTTCCGCCCCCATAATG
>JAGXHD010000092.1 GCA_024636395.1 Sulfitobacter sp. | reverse complement strand
GGCCACATCCGTCGTCGTCCCGCCGATGTCGCTGACCAGTGCCAGATCGGCCCCCGTCATCCAGCGCGCCCCCACGATAGAGGCCGCAGGTCCACTCAGGATCGTCTCGATGGGCCGCTCGCGCGCCTGCACCGAGGAGATCAGCGCGCCATCACCGCGCACCACCATCAGCGGCGCCCCCACGCCAAGCTCGCGCAGAATATCCTCCGCCCGCCCAATCAGCCGGTCAATCATCCCGATGAGCCGCGCGTTGAGCACAGCCGTCATCGCCCGCTTGGGCCCGTTGAGCTTGGCCGACAGCTGGTGCGACGCCGAGACGGGCCGCCCCGTCAGCTCCGCCACCAGCGCCATCGCCCGCAGCTCATGCGCCGGATTGCGCGTGGCGAATTGAGAAGCGACCGCAAAACTGCCAACGCCCGCACCGTGCTCAGCCAGAAACGCGCGCAATCCTTCCTCGTCCAGCGACACGGCCTCGCCACCCGCGTGATTGTGCCCTCCGGCCAACACCAGATGCGGATCGCCCTTCAGTGCCTCAAGCAAGCCGTGCGTCTCCAGATCCCGCTCCTTGAAGCCAATATAGATTAGCGCCACGCGGCCGCCCTGACCCTCCACAAGTGCATTGGTGGCCAGCGTCGTAGACAGCGAGGCAAGCGCGATATCCCCTGCCGCCACACCCGATTGCTCCAGAACCGCACGCACCGCGCCGCCCACACCTATGGCCAGATCGTGCCGCGTCGTCAGCGCCTTCGCGCTCGCGATCACCTCAACCTCGTCCCGGATGATCACGGCATCCGTATAGGTGCCGCCCGTATCCACGCCCAAAAGCAGCGCCATAGGTTTCTCCCTCAAACTGTTGGATTTTTCCTACCGCAACGAGCGGCCATTTCCAGCCCCAATAGCGTCAGGCAGCGGCCAAACGCGCCACCGCCCAGCGCGCTGCATCGGCCACAGCCGCATCGGGATCTTCACACAGCACCTGCGCCATTCCGCGCAGCGCCGCATCGCCCGAATTACCAATTGCATAAAGCACATTGCGCACAAAACGGTCGCGACCGATCCGCTTGATCGGGGAACCTGAAAACCGCGCCCGAAACGCCGTATCATCCAAAGCCACCAGCTCCGCCAAAGTGCCCCCCGCGCTTCCATGATAGCGCATATCGCTCGCCGCCACGGCAAATTTGTTCCACGGACATACCGCCAGACAGTCATCACAGCCGTAAATCCTGTTGCCCAGCTTGCCGCGAAGCTCCTCAGCCACAGGCCCTTTATGCTCGATCGTCAGATACGAAATGCAGCGCCGCGCATCGAGGTGGTAAGGCTCCGGGAACGCCTGCGTGGGACAGACGTCCTGACAGGCCGTGCAGCTCCCGCAATGGTCGCTCTCCGGCGCATCCGGCTCCAGCTCCAATGTCGTGAACACGGACCCTAAAAAGGCCCAATTGCCCCAGTCACGGCTCAGAAGATTGGTATGCTTTCCCTGCCATCCAAGGCCCGCCGCCTGCCCCAGCGCCTTCTCGGGCACCGGAGCTGTGTCCACAAACACCTTCACCTCGCAGGGCACTTCAGCAATCAGCCAGCGCGCCAGCCGCTTGAGCCGCTTCTTGACCACATCATGATAATCGCGCCCCTGCGCATAAACCGAGACCGCACCCAGATCAGGCCGCTCCAGCACCGCCAGAGGGTCGTGCTCCGGCGCATAGCTTTCCGCCAGCATGATGACCGAGCGTGCTTGCGGCCACAAAGCCGCAGGATCGCCCCGCCAGGCTACGCGCTCCTCCATCCATCCCATCTGCCCGTGATAGTCCGCCGCCAGAAAAGCGCCCAACCGCTCGGGCACCTCTGGCACGGCATCCGGCCTGCACACCCGGCACGCCACAAATCCAGCATCTAAAGCCTCATGCACCAATCGCTGCTTCAGATTCATTCCTAGTTTTTCCCCAAAACTCGATCCGGCACTCCTCGCAGGCACAGCCTGCGCGGTTCAGAAATCCAGATTGTTGTAATGTTTCGGCGGCGTAAACCCCGGCACCTGATCCGCGAGGATCGACCGGAACGCGGGCCGCGATTTGATCTTCGCGTACCAGTCCTTCACCTCAGGACAGCTGTTCCAATCCACGTCGGAGATGTAATCGAGCGAGGACAGATGCGCCGCCGCCGCAAAATCAGCCAACGTCATCACATCCCCAGCCAGCCAGCGCCGCTGGTCCAGCAGCCACGTCATGTAGCCGAGATGAAACTTGATGGCCCGCGCGCCCGCCTTCACGTTCTTGCTGTCGGGATAGCCCGCTTTCATCATCTTCTTGTTGACCCGCTCATAGAGCAGCTTGCTGGTCACCTCGTGGTGGAACTTGTCGTCGAACCATGTCACCAGCCTGCGCACTTCAAGCTTTTGCACCGGATCCGAAGGCAGCAGGGACGGTTCCGGCCGCGTCTCTTCGATGTATTCGCAAATCGCCGCACTTTCCGCCATCATGATCCCGTCGAGCCGCAGGACCGGCACCTTGCCCGCCGGATTGCGCCGCATGAAATCGGGATCCTGCTCCCAATAGCGCTCCTCGACCAGCTCAACCTCGATCTTCTTTTCCGCAAGGCTCAGCCGGACCTTACGGCAATAAGGCGACAGAGGGACGTGGAACAGGCGAGCCATGATTAATCCGTAACTTGGGGTTCATCCCTCAATGCCTTGTGCCGCACGATTATTCAACTCTCGAAACAATCGCTGCGCCCGTCAGCCTCTATCGTCGCCGCGCCAGAGCGGATTTGCGCCGCACGCTTTTTCAAGAAAGCCGTGGGGCGCGATGCACTGCGTGATTTGGGCGAGGGCAACACTGCTGCCAACTGTGCCGCCTGCTGCGCGCTCAGCGCGTCGGGCGCCACGCCGAAATAATGCTGTGCTGCAGCTTTCACGCCGAACACCCCCTCGTCGAATTCCGCGACGTTCAGATAGACCTCGAGGATCCGCCGTTTGGTCCACAGCGCCTCCATCAGCGGTGTAATCCCGGCCTCCAGGGCCTTGCGCACCCAAGTCCGCCCGTGCCAGAGATAGACGTTCTTCACCGTCTGCTGGCTCAGCGTCGAGGCGCCTCGATTGGAGCCTTCGGCAATCGCCAGGCGGATCGCAACCACGTCAAATCCCCAGTGCTCGCAAAAATTGGCATCCTCCGCCGCCACGACAGACCGCGCCATCACCGGCGCAATCATATCCATTGGCACCCATGCCTGATCGACACCGCCCAAACGGCGCGATTCACCGAGCATATATGCAGTCGTAGGAGGGTTCATGATACGCCCCAGAAGCACCGCGCCCACCAGCACCAGAAACGCAACCGCCACTGTCCGCCAGACAAACTGGCGGATGCGGCGGCGCCACGACGGGCCCGTGCTTGCCGCCTTGGTTTTGGATGTGGTGCTTCGTTTTGCCATGTCTCAGCTATAAAGGCGCGCGATGCAGTTGTGAACGATCCTCAATCCGCGGGTAAAAATCGCTACGCCCCGTACCCTCAATGGTACGCTCCGCACTGAGGCAAAGCCGCTCGAGCTGTCGGGCAGCACAAGTCACTAAAGCGCAAACAAAAATGGGTCAAGCAGCCCGCAGGCACAGCGCTTCACGCTGGGCCGCAATCCGGCGCGCACTCAGGGTACTGCCCGCAAGATCTGCCAGCTCGGGAAAAAGCGCCATCAGTTCTTCACGGTCCGCAGTGTCTTGCATCCCCAGCGCACTTTGCGGCAGGCAACTCTCGGACGGGCAGCCATCAGCGAAAACGATCTCGTGGGTGTCGAACACGAGATGCAGATACTCCACCACGCCCCCCTCGACGATCCTAACAGTATTCCCGTTCACCAGATGCTTGGCGGCAACCAGCAGATCGTCGCAGCCCGCAAAAAGCTGAGCACGCCAATCACTGATCAGCATCCGGTGCTCCGGCGAGACCATGAAGGCGCGCGTGTTTCCGATGCTTCCCGCAGCAAAGCTGACCGGTGCAAAACTGCCCAGCGCCCGAACGCTCTGACGCAGCACGAGCCGGACAGGCTGTGCGCCATGATCCAGCGTGTCGACCAGATCGCCCACGGCGATCTCCTCGACAGCACAGGTGCCACCCGGAACATCGATCAGCGCCCCGCGGGTAAAACATGTAGGCCCGAAGGTGCCCACCGGCATGTTGGTGCTTGTGTTGACGAACGTGCTGCCCCGGAATGTACCGTTTTGCAGGACCTGGCCGTCGTTGGGCGTAAACACCGGCGCACCGCTGGCCAAATAGAAGGTCGTCCCCGTATAGCGGATATTGCCCACGCCCGGGACGTTGATCGTGATGCTATCGTTGCGCCAAACGGCCGTGATCGCGATCCCGTTGAAAGTATCGCAGGGCCCGGAATTCAGCTGACCGTTGTCATTAAAATCGACAAATGTTCCTCGTTCAACCGTGAGCGGCGTACCCGTTGGAGGACGGTTGCCCGGGTCAATCCGGATAAACTGGTCTTTGTATGTCGTCGGCATAACGCGCACCCTTAACTGTCACTCAGCACAGGATGCGTGTAAAATTAGACTTAAATGTGCCTCATCGCATTTCGAATAAGGGTCATTTTGTGTCAGCGAAAAAGATTGTTTCCCTCGCTGACACAATCGCTTGCGGTGTTACTCCGCCGGAACCGCCTGAGGCTCGGTACCCAATGGTACGGGGATCCGGTTCAGCATTTCCTTGGGGCAGATCTGGATGAAATTGGCCTTCTCCAGCTCCCAGTGCTGGAGAATATCAAGCGCCTTGCGGCTTTCGGTCTCCAGCGCATGGCGCTCAATCAGGCCTTTGAGTTGACCCTCCCAATGGTCATGGCTCACCGCACAATACACCAGTGTTTCATGGTTCATCATGTCGCTTGCCTTGCCGTCGGGATCATAGAGATAGGCCATCCCGCCGGTCATGCCCGCGCCGAAATTGGCACCGATCTCGCCAAGGATGACAGCCACACCGCCGGTCATGTATTCACACCCGTTGGAGCCGCAGCCTTCGATCACGACCTGCGCGCCGGAGTTGCGCACGGCAAACCGCTCACCTGCGCGGCCCGCCGCAAACAGGTAGCCATCCGTAGCACCATACAGCACCGTATTGCCGATGATTGTGTTCTGTGACGCCACAATCGTGCTGCTCATTTGTGGCCGCACTACAATGGTACCACCGGAAAGGCCCTTGCCCACGTAATCGTTGGCGTCCCCCGCGACGACCAGTTTCAGACCGGGCGCTGCGAATGCCCCCAGCGATTGGCCTGCCGATCCAGTGAGGTTCACCGTCAGATGGTTGGGTTGCAGCTCGTTGCGCATCCCGAACCGCTTGACGATATGGCTCGAGGTGCGCGTCCCCACGGAGCGGTGCGTGTTTTGCACCGCATAGCTCAGCTGCATCTTCTCGCCGTCCTCGAGGAAGCGCACGGCATCGGCCACGATCTGCGCGTCGAGCGTGTCCGGCACCGCATTGCGCGGCTTGGAGCGGTCATATTTGGTGTGCATCTCCGCATCTACGGAAATCAGCAGTGGGTTGAGATCCAGATCGTCCAGATGCGCCGATCCGCGGCTCACCTGCGCGAGCAGATCCGCCCGCCCGATCACTTCGTCAAGGCTGCGTGCACCGATGCTCGCCAGTATCTCGCGCACCTCGGTCGCATAGAAAGTGATCAGGTTGACCACCTTATCCGCGTTGCCGGTGAACTTCGCGCGCAGATCTTCATCCTGCGTACACACACCCACGGGGCAGGTGTTGCTCTGGCACTGGCGCACCATGATACAGCCCATCGCGATCAGCGCCGCCGTACCAATGCCGTATTCCTCAGCCCCCAGCATCGCGGCGATCACGATATCGCGGCCCGTACGCAGGCCACCGTCAGTGCGCAATGTAACGC
>JAGXHD010000091.1 GCA_024636395.1 Sulfitobacter sp. | reverse complement strand
CATCAAGATCAACTTGTGCATAGGTCCAGCCTGGCACGCAAATCTCGCCCGCGCTGAGCACCCCCGTGGGCGGAAAGCCGGTATCGGGCGGGCAGAAGATCCCACCCGTGCCTACGCATGTGCCCAGTGCGTAGGACCAATCCACCTCCCCCACGACCGAAGACATGGCGGTAACGCATTGATTCTCCAGCGCACGCGCCATTGCACCCGTACGCACCCGCCAATAGCCAGCAAGTGCCTCCGTGACGCTTGGCACGGCGATCACATCGCAGCTTTCGAGTGCGCGCCCCAGAAGGGGAAACTCGGCATCATAGCAGATCAGAATGCCAATGCGACCCAACACCGTATCGAACACCTGCAAGGGGCCACCTCCGATCACACCCCATTCCTCGCGCTCGAACCGGGTCATGATTTGCTTGTCCTGCACACCGATATGTCCATCTGGCGTGATCAGGCGCGCCCGGTTGACGGGCCGCGTCGCCGTCGCTGCGGGAGCAGAGGCCGCGACGATGTGCACGCCATATTCGGCTGCCAGGCGCTGGTGCAGCGCATCCGCAGCCGCGATCTTGTCGGAAACGGAAAAGAGCGAGCGCTCCAGATCGCCCGCCACGTCCATGCCATCTAGCGTGGCAAGCTCCATCGCACCATATTCGGGGAACACTAGCAAATCCGCCCCGTTTCTCGCGGCCTCCGCAACCCATGCTGCCAATTTGTCCTCATATTGACCCCAAGAGGTCAGGACATCGAGGACGTAGGCGGCAGTTGCAATTTTCACGATGACAGGCTCCGGTATTTTTTCACGCGCCAGACTGCCCCGCCACCCGCATGACATCAAGCGGGATCCGCAGCGCCTTGACGCCCAGCACCCGCTTGCCCACAACAGGCGGTACAGCGAGAGGGGAGTCCCATGAGCAATATCGTCATCCTCACCGGCGCGGGAATTTCTGCCGAAAGCGGGATCGAGACCTTCCGCGCGGAAACCGGCCTTTGGGCGCAGCACGCAGTAGAAGATGTTGCCACACCTGAAGGCTTTGGCCGCAATCCCGAACTCGTGGTCGAGTTCTACAACGCGCGGCGCGCGGCGGCAGCGGCAGCCCGGCCCAACGTCGCGCATGAGGCATTGGCGCGGCTGGAAGCAGAGCACGCGGGTGAGGTGCTGGTGGTCACGCAGAACGTGGACGACCTGCATGAGCGGGGCGGCACGCGAAATCTCATTCATATGCACGGGGCAGTCGGCTCCGCGCTATGCGCCGCCTGCGATCATCGCTGGGATGCGCCTTTGGTCATGGTCGTTGGTGATCCCTGCCCCGCCTGCAACGCGCCCGCCGCGCGACCAGATATCGTGTGGTTCGGTGAAATGCCCTACCAGATGGAACGGATATTCGAGGCACTGAGCCGCGCAGATATTTTTGTGGCAATCGGAACCTCCGGCAATGTCTATCCTGCAGCGGGCTTTGTTGCGGAGGCGGCACGTGTAGGAGCAAAGACACTCGAAATCAATCTGGAACGCTCCACCGTAGGGTCGCAGTTTGACGATATGCTCTTGGGCCCGGCCACGCAGACAGTGCCCGCATGGGTTAATGGAATTCTAGACGGGGCTAAATAAATAAGGGTGTTTTAGAGTAGATCGCGAACCGGCTCAGCGATCCAAATCCACGGGTACAACGATCTCGACCTCGCCCGCCCGCTCGAATAGCAGCGTCACTGGCACCATCTGACCTTGCTCCAGCGGCGCATCGAGACCCATGAACATGAGATGATCGCCGCCGCGCGAAAATTCATGCACTTGCCCGTCGGCCAGCGCGACACCGCCTTCGATCTCGCCCATCCGCATGACGCCGTTCGCGTCCTCGCTGTGGCTGTGCAGTTCAACCCGCCCCGCAAGGGCTGAGCGCGCACCGATCAGTCGGTCATCATGGCCCGTCTGGTTGCGCAGCACGAGAAATGCGGCGGCTGACGTGGATGTGGGCAGGCTGCTGCGCAAGAACGGCTGCTCGACGGAAAACGCCGCCGTGTTTTTATCGAGCGGCGACATCTTGACCGAAACCACCGCCATGATCACGGCCGCAAGTGCGAAAAGCACCACGATCGTACGCGCTGTCTTTGGATTCTTCATGGTATCGCTCCCCGCACATTCAGCCATATCTGGGAACACCCACGCGCCATTCCAACCCCGAAAACGAAAACGACCCCGACCTGAGCACAGGTCGGGGTCATACTATTTCTAAACGCTAAGATGGTTTAGGACAGCACTTCCGCAGTCGCGCTCGACTTTGCGATTGCCTTCTTGATCTTCAACGCATTCTCGGAAAGCTCGACGTCTTTTGCTTTCTCAAGGAACTTGTCCAAACCACCGCGGTGATCGACGCTGCGCAGGGCAGCGGCGGAGATCCGCAGTTTGAACCCGCGGCCCAATGATTCGGACTGGAGCGTCGTGTCGTTGAGGTTCGGCAAGAACCGGCGACGGGTGCGGTTTTTGGCGTGGGATACGTTGTTGCCCGACATCGGGCCTTTTCCGGTCAATTCGCAGCGGCGCGACATGGCTTCATCCTTTTGGTTCGGCGCGGCACCTTTGTATCAGGCTATAGGCACCACAGCTAATCGGATCGCACACGGGCGCTCCGTAAATTGGTCTGCAGGCTTTAGGAGGAATCGCGCAGCAGGTCAACCCGCGACGACCTGATTATGCGTCCGGCTCGCGCAAATTCCGCACGAACGCCGCCGCCGCCGCCGCGGGCTCTTGCTCGCCTGCGGCTACGGCATCGCTGAGCGCTGCAAGCGCCGCCCGTGCCTCCGGCCTTTCAAGCTGCGCCAGAAGCGCCGTTTTCACAGCATCCTGAAACCAATAGCGTGCCTGCGTCGCCCGCGTGCGCTCCCAAAATCCATGTGCGCGCCGCCAGTCCGACAGCCCTTCGAGGGTCTCCCACACTTCGGGCAAGCCGCGTTGTTCCAGCGCCGAGACGGTCATCGCACAGGGATAGCCCTCCGGATCCTGCGGGCGTTTGCGCATCAGGCGCAGCGCGCCGGCATAATCGGCCTGCGTGCGCGTTGCCGTGGCTTTCAGATCGCCATCAGCCTTGTTGATCACGATCACATCGGCCATTTCCATGATGCCCCGCTTGACCCCCTGCAATTCATCCCCGCCCGCCGGCGCGAGCAGCAAAAGGAACAGATCGGACATCTGCGCCACCACGGTCTCCGACTGGCCCACGCCCACGGTCTCGATCAGAACCACGTCAAAACCTGCGGCCTCGCACAGTGCCACCGCCTCCCGCGTGCGCCGCGCGACGCCGCCCAGATGGGTCTGGCTGGGGCTGGGGCGAATGAAGGCATTCGGATCGCGGCTCAGCAAATCCATCCGTGTCTTATCCCCAAGGATCGAACCGCCAGAACGCGCAGAGCTTGGATCTACCGCAAGAACAGCGACCCGCAGACCCATCCCCGTGAGCATTAGCCCGAAGCTCTCGATAAAAGTCGATTTACCCACGCCGGGCGTGCCGGACAACCCGATCCGCAGCGCCTCGCGGTCCTGTCCGAGCACGGCCAGCAGCGCCGTGGCCTGCACACGGTGATCTGCCCTGCCGCTCTCGACCAGCGTGATCGCCTGTGCCAGCGCGCGCCGCTCCCCGGCTGCGATCCGCTGCGCCATATCGGTCATGTCCATCAGGTGCCTCCGCTTGCCTTATGCAGTTTTTCACGCGGGTGGGCGCGAATGTCCAGCCTTGCTCCGCGCGGTGCCACCGCAGATAAGGAGGCCATGAATACGCTCCTGCCCATAGACGATGTGATGCCCGAGGTACTGCAGGCGCTTGAGGCCCATGGCCGTCTGGTCCTGCAAGCGCCGCCGGGTGCCGGCAAAACCACACGTGTGCCGCTGGCAATACTGGAAGCGGGGCTGACAAAGGGCCGCATTCTGATGTTGGAGCCGCGACGCCTCGCCGCCCGCGCAGCCGCCGAGCGGATGGCGCAAACGCTGGGCGAGGAGGTCGGCCAGACCGTTGGCTACCGCGTGCGCGGCGCCTCTGCGGTTTCGAGATCCACACGGATTGAGGTCGTGACCGAAGGAATCCTCACGCGCATGATCCAAGGCAGCCCCGATTTGCCCGGCATTGGCGCAGTGATCTTCGACGAATTTCACGAACGCTCGCTCAACGCCGATCTGGGGTTGGCCTTGTGTCTGGAGATAGCGGGCGCATTGCGTGATGATCTGATGCTGGTTGCCCTGTCCGCCACGCTGGACGCTTCGCCCGTGGCCAAACTCATGAATGCTCCGATCGTCACATCGCAAGGGCGCAGTTTTGAGGTCACGTCCCACTGGCTGGAAAACCCCCTGCCGAAAACCGGCCGTTTCGAGCAGGCAGTTGCCGATCTCGTGCTCCATGCAATGGCTCGTAACGAGGGCTCTGCGTTGGTGTTCTTGCCTGGTGAGGGTGAGATCCGGCGGGTCCAAAGCGCGCTGGAGCGGCAGCTGCCCCATGATTGCGCGGTCGCCCCCCTGTTCGGAGCGATGGATTTCAAAGCGCAGCGCGCGGCTATCAATCCTGCTGCCAGCGGACGCAAGATCGTGCTGGCGACCTCGATCGCCGAGACCTCCCTCACCATCGAGGGCATTCGCATCGTGGTGGACGGCGGGCGGGCGCGGCGCGCGGAGTTCAGCCCCGCCTCGGGCATGTCGCGTCTAGTGACCACGCGCGTCAGCCAGGCGGAAGCGACCCAGCGCGCGGGCCGTGCCGGACGTATGAGTGCAGGCGTTGCCTACAAGCTCTGGACGAAGGGGGAGGATGGCGCGCTCGCCGCCTATCCCCCCGCCGAGATCGAGAGCGGCGATCTTTGCGCTTTCACGTTGGAGCTGGCGCTTTGGGGCGCACAGCCGAGCGCGCTTGCCTTTGTGACGCCGCCCCACGAGGGACGTTTGAAGGAGGCCAAGGCCGTTTTGCAAATGCTGGGCGCGCTCGACACAGCGCAGCGCATCACCGATCACGGGCGGCAGCTCGCCGCGCTTCCCCTGCATCCGCGCCTCGCCCATATGGTCGCACGCGGCGGGCCTACAGCGGCCACGCTGGCCGCAATATTGGCGGAGCGTGATCCACTCCGAGGCGCACCGCTGGATCTGGCTCATCGCCTGCGCGCGGTCGCCGGGGAGCGCGTGCCCGGTGAAGTCCACAACGCCACGCTGGCCCGAATACGGCAGGAGGCGAAACGCCTCGCCCGCGCTACGGTACAAGACGGGCCCGACGACATCGGTACACTGGCCGCCCTCGCCTACCCCGACCGCGTCGGTCTGCGCCGCAAGGGTGAGGCCGCGCGCTTCGTGCTGTCGGGCGGCAAAGGCGCCGTGATCCCGGACGGCGATCCGCTCGCTGGGGCGCGCCTTATCGTCGCAACTGATCTCGACGGCGACCCGCGCGAGGCCCGCATCCGGCAAGGCACCGCGCTGTCGGAAAGCGCCCTGCGCGCGGCCTTCGGCGACCAGATCGCATGGCATGATCATTGCGCATGGTCGCGCCGCGAGGGCCGGGTCGAGACGCGGCGGCAGGAGCGCTTTGGCGCGCTGGTTCTGGACGACCGAGCATGGAGCGAGGCCCCGCAGGAGCAGATCGCCCGCGCCATGCTGGAAGGCGTCACACAGTTGGGCCTGCGCCCCGATGCAGCGGCTTCGCGGTTCCTGCGCCGTGCAGCGCTGATGGCGGAGCATCCGAATTTTCCCGATTTCTCCGAGCCACATCTGTTGGACACTTTGGAGGACTGGCTGCTGCCGCACCTTGGCACCGTCCGCAGCACGGCGGACTGGAAGCGGTTTGACCTGCTGCCCGCCCTGCGCGCGCGGCTGGATTGGGAGCAGCAAAGCGCGATGGACCGCACCGCGCCCGCCCATTTCGAGACGCCGCTGGGCCGCCGCATCGCGATCGACTACGATGGCGACACTCCCCAGATCTCTGTACGCCTGCAAGAGATGTTCGGCGTCACACGCCATCCCAGCGTGGCGGGCCAGCCTTTGCAGGTCACGCTGTTGTCACCGGCACAACGCCCGGTGCAGGTGACGATGGATCTGCCGGGGTTCTGGGACGGCACCTATGCCGAGGTCCGCAAGGACATGCGCGCAAAATACCCCCGCCATCCGTGGCCAGAAGATCCGCGCGCCGCAGACCCGACCCTGCGCGCGAAACCACGCGGAACTTGATGCCGACCGCGCCTGTTTGAAAAACTTCGCAAAAGTTTGCAAATTTGCAACAATGTATGTATACCCCTGCAAACAAGAATAAAAATTACGGGCATATTTCAATGAGACAATACCTGAAAACGAGCTGGGCAGGCGTGCGCCGTACGGTCTCCGAACAACCACGCAGCCTCCAAGTCGCCGCCTTGTGCTACCGCGAGAGCGCGGACGGAAAGCAGATCTTGCTGATCACCAGCCGCGATACGAAACGCTGGATCTTGCCGAAAGGTTGGCCGATCGAGGGTCTGGACGGTCCAGCTTCTGCGCTTCAAGAGGCATGGGAAGAGGCCGGCGTTTGCAATGCCACCATAACGCCGGAGCCGCTGGGAACGTACAGCTACGACAAACGCCTCAGCGGGGGCGCTATCCTCCCGGTAGAGGCAACAGTGTACCTTACCCTTGTGGGCACCCTCGCGCAGAGCTTTCCGGAAGTGGAAGAGCGCACCCGCACCTGGGTGAGCCCGGCCGAGGCCGCAAAGATGGTGGACGAGCCAGAACTCAAAGCGATCCTGCTGGAGTTGTAGAAAGCTGCCTTTGCCGCGCCTTTGCACGTTGCTACAGTGCCGAGGCGCGGCAGGAGACTATTTTTGAAGACACCACCGCATGATTGCCTTTTGGGCGTGTAGCCGGTTTTCTGCCTCGTCGAAAATCACGGAATGGGGTCCATCCATGACAGCACTCGTTGCCTCGTCGTCGCGGTGAGCCGGCAGGCAATGCATGAAAAGCGCATCGGATTTTGCCTTCGACATCAGAGCTTCGTTTACCTGATAACCGCGCAGCTGGTTATGCCTGCGTTCACGTGCTGATTGCGGATCGTGCATGGACACCCATGTGTCCGTGACTACAAGATCAGCGCCCTTAACCGCTTCGTCGGGATTGCGCACTGTCGTATAGAGGCCGCGCAGTGCCTGCTCTGGCTCAAGCGTTTCGGGGCCGGTGAACACCAGCTCGAAATCGAACTGCTTAGCCGCATGTGCAAAGCTCGCGAAGACGTTGTTGCCATCGCCAGACCAAACCACGCGCTTGCCCT
>JAGXHD010000090.1 GCA_024636395.1 Sulfitobacter sp. | reverse complement strand
GTCGAACAGTATGGGTCCTCCGACTCCGGTGCGTCGCTTGGCGACATTCTCGGCGCGGCGCTGAAAACTTCCGACGACTAAACCGGAGGGTTTTCCCCTACGGAAAGAACGTGGCCCCGTGCAGAAATGCGCGGGGTTTTTTGCTGCGAATCGTTTGAACCGGATTATCGGTAATCTTGATCGCTGCTCGAATTACCGCGCAAGCCCACGGGAAGGTGTGGATATTTCGGAAGAATTGCTGCAATGATGGAAGAAATTGTCGATTTAGGTCGCTCATGTCACTTTTCGCACGATGCGATTTTTTCTATAGTGGCGACATATTGACGCAAACGCGTGCGAGGGAGATAGCAATGATCCGGTCAGAACTGATCCAGAAGATCGCAGACGACAATCCACATTTATATCAACGGGATGTAGAACGGATCGTAAACACCATATTCGACGAGATTACGACAGCCATGGCGCGCGGTGATCGTGTCGAGCTGCGCGGCTTTGGCGCGTTCTCGGTGAAAAAGCGCGATGCACGCGTGGGACGAAATCCCCGGACCGGGGAGACTGTTCATGTCGAGGAGAAACATGTACCGTTTTTTAAAACGGGGAAGTTGCTCCGTGATCGGCTGAACGGGAAAAGTTAATGCGCTACGTACGCTATCTGTGTATCGCCACCTTCGCGGTGGCTCTTGTATCTGTTGCTCTTGCAAATCGCGAAATTGTATCGCTGCAAGTGTTGCCGACCGAAGTGTCGGGTCTGTTCGCGATGAATCCCTCTGTCGAGCTTCCGCTGTTTTTCGTGATTCTGGGCAGCATTCTGGCAGGTCTTCTGATCGGATTTGTTTGGGAATGGATCCGCGAATATGGCGAGCGCGCCGAGGCCGCCAAGCAGGCCCGCGAGATGCGCCGGCTTCAGCGTGAGCTGGACAAGCTCAAAGCGGAAAAGCATCAGGGCAAGGACGAGGTTCTGGCGCTGCTGGACAAAGCCGGATAGGCCCTCATGCCATCTGACATTTCTGTAAAGATTTGCGGTTTGACCGCCCCTGATCACGTGGATGCGGCGGCGCGGGCAGGGGCACGGTACGTAGGTTTTGTGTTTTTCCCCAAATCACCCCGGCATCTGGAGCTTGCCGATGCCGCAGCCCTCGCCGCACATGTGCCAATGGGCATCTGCAAGGTTGCGCTCACTGTCAATGCGGATGATGCGATGCTCGACGCGCTTATGCAGGCCGTTCCCCTCGATATGCTCCAACTGCATGGGTCGGAGAGCCCCGAGCGCGTGGCGCAGGTCAGGGCGCGCTACGGGTTGCCTGTGATGAAGGCTGTCGGCGTCGCAGAGCACGCGGATCTTGCGCAGCTCGATGCCTACGCCGGGGTTGCCGATCAGCTGCTGGTGGATGCCAAGCCGCCGAAGGGCGCTGATCTTCCGGGTGGCAACGGCCTCGCCTTTGATTGGAAGCTTCTGCAAGGGCGTGTATGGCGCTGCCCGTGGATGCTCGCGGGGGGACTGACGCCTTCAAATGTTGCGGAGGCGATTGTGCGCACCGGTGCGCGGCAGGTCGATGTCTCGTCGGGCGTGGAGAGCAGCGCCGGCGTCAAGGATGCCGCGCTCATTCACGCGCTTGTCGAGGCGGCCCGTACCGCCTGATTGCGCGCCTTTGGCTTCTTTACCATTGCGCGCCGGGACGGTACTGCTGGGGCAATAACCTTTTGAGAGGCACATCCGCGATGGCAAACGATCTTTTCAACAGCTTCATGACCGGCCCTGATGAAAACGGCCGGTTCGGTGAGTTTGGCGGCCGTTTCGTATCAGAGACGCTGATGCCGCTGATCCTCGAATTGCAGGCCGAATACGATAAGGCCAAGACGGACGAGACGTTCTGGGCCGAGATGGACGATCTGTGGGAGCATTACGTGGGCCGCCCGAGCCCGCTCTACTTCGCCGAGCGGCTGACTGACGAGTTGGGTGGGGCCAAGATTTACATGAAGCGCGACGAGCTAAACCACACCGGCGCGCATAAGATCAACAACGTGCTGGGCCAGATTATCCTTGCCCGCCGCATGGGCAAGAAACGCATCATTGCCGAGACAGGCGCGGGACAGCACGGCGTCGCGACCGCCACCGTCTGCGCCAAGTTCGGGTTGCAATGCGTAGTCTACATGGGTGCACATGATGTTGAGCGTCAGGCCCCCAACGTCTTTCGCATGCGCCTGCTGGGCGCCGAGATCATTCCGGTGACCTCTGGGCGCGGCACGCTCAAGGACGCGATGAATGATGCACTGCGTGATTGGGTCACCAATGTCCGCGATACCTTCTATTGCATCGGTACGGTCGCGGGGCCGCACCCCTATCCGGCGATGGTCCGCGATTTCCAAAGCATCATCGGAAAGGAAGTTCGCACCCAGATGGAAAAGGCCGAAGGCCGACTGCCCGACACGCTGATCGCCGCCATTGGGGGCGGGTCCAATGCGATGGGGCTGTTCTATCCCTTCCTTGACGACAAGGAAGTGAACATCATCGGGGTCGAGGCGGGGGGTAAGGGCGTCAACGCGAAGATGGAGCATTGCGCGTCGCTCACCGGTGGCCGTCCTGGCGTGTTGCACGGCAATCGCACGTATCTGCTGCAAGACGACGATGGCCAGATCCTCGAGGGCTTCTCGATTTCTGCTGGCCTCGATTATCCCGGTATCGGTCCTGAGCACGCGTGGCTGCACGATATTGGCCGCGCGAAATATGTCTCGATCACAGACGTCGAGGCACTGGCCGCGTTCCAGAAGTCCTGTGAGCTTGAGGGGATCATTCCCGCGCTCGAGCCGTCGCATGCGCTGGCCCATGTGATGAAGATTGCGCCTGAACTGCCCAAAGACCATCTCATCGTGATGAACATGTGCGGGCGGGGCGATAAGGATATCTTTACCGTGGCGCGCGCGCTCGGTTTCGAGATGGGCGAATTCGCCTGAGCCTAGCGGGTCAGCTCCAGAACATCGAAATCGCTTTCATTGACGGGCGCGGGAAACATCAGCCGCGCCCGTACGTCGGAGACGCGTTCGAACACTGCCACATCGGGTGTCACGGTCCCGCTGCCTTCGAAATCGGGCGGCAGATCCGCGTAGTTTTGTGGCGTTTCATTCGCGACGTATCCGACGCCAAGATAAACCGCGCGCCCGTCCCGCATCTCGATGCGGCCGATTGTGCGTTGCGAGCCTGACAGTTTCTCAAAAGAGACGCCGGTATTGTCGAGCGACATTCGGCATTTAAAATTGGTATAGACCACCAGCGGCACACCGCGCCCCAGCTTCATCGTGCGGCAGTCCCACTCGCCTTGCATCGTGGGATCGAATGCCACCTGCGGCACACCTGACAGAGCGGTACCGAGTGCCGCGATATCCGCATCGGATCCGCCTGCCAAAGCTTCGAGTAGCGCAGCGCCTGCCAACCGCTCGAAACGATCGAGGCGCGCCTGCTCCTGTGGCCGGATCTCTTGTGCCTGTGCTGACCCTGCAAAAAGCATCAAGATGCAAAAGGAACAGATGCGCGTCATGCGTCGCCGCTTCCGAGACAATGGCGGCGCAGCACATCGAGTGGCACCACATCCAGCGCCCGAATATGCGTCGCCTCAAGACGCACGCGTGGTCCGCAGCCTTCTTCGGCGGCCTGCATGAAGCGTCCAGCGCACAAGCACCATGGATCGCCGGGTTTGAGCCCGGCAAATCCGAACGCGGGTTGTGGGGTTGACAGGTCATTGCCGACATATTTGGAGAAGGCCAGAAATTCGGCGGTCATGACGGCGCAGACGGTATGGCTGCCCTGATCCGCAGCGCAGGTATTGCAGTGACCATCGCGGAAAAAGCCGGTCACCGGATCTGTGCCACACAGCGCCAGTGCGCCGCCTTCGACGTTAATACTCTCGTCAGGTTCCATGGGGGGTCTCCTTCTGTCTTACGGGTGGGCGCAGTTATTTGAACCGTTCCATCAGCTTTTGTAGCGCGCTACGCTCTTCTGGAGGCGCCACGCTCTTAGTCTTTTGGGTCGGGGCGTCTACGGGTGCCGGGGAAGGCCGGGCAGCACCCTTGATGCCGGTGGACGGGCGTGCGGGTGCGGTGCGTAGGGCGACCGCGTTCATGAATTTGGCCATATCGCCGTCCGCAAGATGCGGTGCGCCGTCGCTTATCCCGCGCAGTACATCCTCGAGCCAGTCAGCCTCGACCTTCGCAAAATCGCTCAGCACGTAGCCTGCAACACGGTCTTTGTGGCCCGGATGCCCGATGCCCAGCCGCACGCGGCCGTACTCCGGCCCCAGATGGCTATGGACCGAGCGCAAGCCATTGTGGCCAGCGTGCCCGCCGCCCATCTTTGCCTTCACCTTGCCGGGGGCGAGATCGAGTTCGTCGTGCAGCACGATTACATCTTCCGGCTCGAGCTTGTGGAAACGCATCGCGGCGGCGACGCTATCGCCGGATCTGTTCATGAAAGTCTCCGGGCGAAGCAAAACTGCGCGGGTACTGCCAAAACGACCTTCGCTCACACTGCCCTGATGTTTGGATTTCCACGGGCCGAAATCATGATCCTCCGCCATCCGCTCTACGGCCATGAAGCCGATGTTATGGCGGTTTCGCGCATATTTCGCGCCGGGATTTCCAAGCCCTACGATGAGTTTCATGGCGGTTCTCCGTTACTTGCTGTGACCATATAGAACCCGTGTCCCAGCGTACAGCAACACTCCGCTGCAGCGGCTGAAATGCCGCCCCTCCCGAACGAAAAAGGGCCGCCCGGAGGCGACCCTTAAGTGCTCTGCAACAGCAGGGATCAGCCGTCAGATTTCTCGCCGTTTGGGGCGTCCATCTCTGTCGTCGGTACTTCGTCCGCATCAACATCGTCGTCATCCTCACCACCGGCCGAGACCAGTGCGGAGGGTGCGGAGACCTGTGCGATCACGAAGTCACGGTCGATCACCGGCTTGGCGCCTGCGGGCAGCGTGACGTCCGAAATGGTCAGATTGTCGCCAATCTGCAGCGCGGAGATGTCGATCGTGATGCTTTCGGGAATGTCTGCCGCAGTCACCACCAGTTCGATCTCTGGGCGCACAAGGTTGAGCGTGCCGCCCTTCTTGAGACCGGGGGATTCCTCTTCGCCGGTCACTTCGACACCGATGAAAAGGTTGATCTTTGTGGTCCGCTTGAGACGCATGAAATCGACGTGCGTGGGCAGGTCCTTGACGATATGGCGCTGCACGTCTCGGCAGATGACGCGCACATCATCGTGGCCTTCGACTTTCAGATTGAACAACGTCGCTTTAAAGCGGCCCTTGCGCAAACGGGTCAGCAGTTTGTTGAAATCGAGGTTGATTGCGAGCGGGTCCGTATCGCCCCCGAACACAATCCCCGGTACCATGCCATCACGGCGTGCCTGACGAGCGGCGCCCTTGCCTGTCCCCGTCCGTACAAAAGCTTCAAGATCTGGGATCTCTCCGGCCATATTAATCTCCAATTTGATAAGGGCGAAGCGCCTCCAAGGCTGTCGCTTCGCATGAATTCGCGCGTATAGACGGGAATCGGGTGCGGGGAAAGAGGAATTTGTTTTGCCGCTTGCATGCCGTCTTGCGGCAGCTGTCCGACCGTGGCACCTGTCTGCCGATGAACATTCTCCAGGACATAAAAGAGAGCCGCAAGCCGCTGGGCGGCTTTATCGCCATCGGCATCGCATGGGCCGCATATTTTGCGCAGATGCCTGTGGTGAAATCAGCGGTGCAGGCATCGGATGGGGCCTACGGCGTTGCCGTGCTCTGGGCTTCCATCGGGGCGGTTGCGGCGATGTGGCTGGCGCCGCTGGCGCAGGCGAGGGCAGGGCGGTACGCCGTGCCGCTGGCGATTGTGGCGATCGCGCTCGGCCTTTTGGGGACGGGGTTGGTGCCGGTGCTTTGGGCGCTGGCGCTCATGCTGCTGGTGCTCTCGGCAGGCTCCGGGGTGGTCGATGTGTTGATCAACGCGGAAGTGGCGGAGATCGAGGCCCGGACAGGACGCCCCCTGATGAACCTCAATCACGGGCTCTACTCTTTCGCCTATGCCGGTGCTGCGCTCGCCGTGGGCGCACTACGCGGCGCGGGCTGGGCGCCTGCGGAGGTCTTTACCGCGCTCTTGCTGCCCTTTGGGGTCCTGGCTTGGCTGACAATCGGCAGGCTGGCGCCTGTGCAGCTGGGTATCCCCGCCGGAGCTGTGGCGCCAGCTTCCAAAGTACTGCCCGCCAAATTGATCTGGCTCGCCGGGGCGCTGGTGTTTTTCGCTTTCCTGACGGAGGCCAGCGCCGAGGGATGGTCAGCCCTGCATATCGAACGTGGATTGGGCGGATCCGCCCAGCAGGGCGCGCTCGGCCCCGCTTTGCTGGGATTGATGATGGGGGTTGGTCGTCTGTCCGGTCATGCGCTGTCTCGGTTCTTGCCTGAGACGCTTCTGATGATCCTCGCCTGTCTGCTGACCGCGTTCGGGTTGGCTGGCGTGTCGTTGGCGCAGAGTGTCGGTGCGGCTTTGATGTTCTTTGCGCTCGCGGGCTTCGGGGTCTCGGTTTTGGCGCCGCTCACGCTGGCGTTGGCCGGGCGTGCTGTGCCGCAAGCGATGCGGCTCGCTGTGATCAGCCGGGTCTCGGTGCTGGGCTATGGCGCGTTCTTCTTTGGCCCGCCGCTGATGGGCCTCATTGCCGAAGGATTTAGCCTGAGTGCTGCCTTCATGACCGTGGCGATCGTCATCGGGGTTGTGGGGGTGACGCTGGTACCGCTTCTGGTCCGCCAGAGCGGCGTTCGCGCTGGTGTGTCTGCGTGAGCAGGTGTCCACCCTGTAAGACCACACGGGCGTGCAACGCGATCTCGTCTGCGTAATGCATCTCAAAAGCGGCGCGCGTCTGAGTTGATATAGGTGTGGGCATTTGTGGCGAGATGTTTTGCGGCTTGATCACAATCTCTTCGCCCATCCGCGCCTCCAGCCATGCGCGCAACACCGGCTGGGCTTCATATGCGAACAGATGTGTGATGCCTAAAGCGCCGCCGGGCCCTGTGAGGAAATTGTGCTGCGTGCCGAACCGTGCCCACTCCGGCGGGGTATCCGAAAGAACTCCCTTCACGAATCCGTCAAAATCGACGTCTAACATACCGGCGCGGTAGCGATACCAGCTGCGCAGATGCTCCAGCGGTGCGCGGATCACGGCCATCGTCTCCGGATCCAGCCCGTAGGCCTTGCGCAGAAAAGGCGCGATCTTGCGCTGATAACGGCCCACGGGCGTATGCTTGCGCTGTTTGTAGAACGCGATGTCTGCCCAGGGCTTCAGAGCGACTTCCATCGCGGTCGATCCGGTTTTCGGCACCGAGAACAGCACGAGGTTCTGCTCGGAGAAGATCAGCAACAGTCTTGCCAGTCGCCCTCGAACCCTTTGGGAACCAGAAGGTTGTGGCGGCCTAGATTGGACACTTTCGTCTCGCCGCAGAGCGCCATTGTGGTGTCGAGCTCCTTGTGGATCACCTCTAGCGCGCGGGTGACACCCGCTTGGCCCATCGCGCCGAGGCCGTAGACGAAAGCGCGCCCGATGTAGGTGCCTTTCGCACCCATCGCCATGGCCTTGAGCACGTCCTGACCCGAGCGGATCCCGCTGTCGAGATGCACCTCAACCTGGTCACCCACCGCATCGAGGATCGAGGGCAGCACGCGGATCGAACTGAGCGCGCCGTCAAGCTGCCTGCCGCCGTGATTGCTGACGATGATCGCATCCGCGCCAACCTGCATCGCCATCTTCGCATCCTCCGCGTCGAGGATGCCTTTCAGGATCACCTTGCCGCCCCATTGCTCCTTGATCTTGGCTATCTTGCTCCAGTCGAGGGTCGGGTCGAACTGCTCGGCGGTCCAGGCGCTGAGATTTGCCGCATCCGAGATGTTGGACACATGGCCCACGATATTGCCAAAGCTGCGGTTCTTGGTCTGCAGCATCTCGATGCCCCAGCGCCATTTGGTGGCAAGGTTTGCCATCGTGGCGAGGGTAAGTTTGGGAGGAGCGGAGAGCCCGTTCTTGATGTCCTTATGGCGCTGGCCCAGAATTTGCAGATCCAGCGTTATTACCAGCGCCGAGCATTTGGCCGCGCGCGCCCGCTCTATCAGGCGGCTGACGTAGTCTTCGTCACGCATGGTGTAGAGCTGGAACCAGAAGGGTTTGTTCGTCGCACTCGCCACGTCTTCGATGGAATTGATCGACATGGTCGAAAGGGTAAACGGCACGCCGAAGGCCTCCGCCGCGCGTGCGGCCTTCATTTCGCCGTCCGCGTGCTGCATGCCGGTAAGGCCCACCGGCGCCAGAGCGACGGGCATCGCCACATCTTCACCGATCATCTTGGTCGCTGTCGAGCGCCCGGACATATCCACCGCAACGCGTTGACGCAGTCGGATCTTGTCGAAGTCGGAGGTGTTCTCACGGAAAGTCTGCTCGGTCCAGCTGCCGCTTTCGGCGTAATCATAGAACATCTTTGGCACACGGCGCCGGTGGATGCGTTTGAGATCGTCGATGTTGGTGATGACGGGCATGGCGAGGCTCCAGACTGATTGGTTAGGTTTGTTTACCAATGTCAGACCTTTGGATCAATCTGTCATTCAGCGCTGGCGTCAACAAAGAGCTTGAGTGGTGCAGTATCGCACTATATACATATAGTACAATATCGAACTATATGGAGAGAAAAATGGCACTTACACGACGCAAGACCCTCGCCCTGATCGGCGGCGGCACGATCTTCGCCGCAACCGCGGCTACGGCAGGCTTTGTCACGTCCCGCACCCCAACGCGTGCGCTTGCGCCATGGGAACGTGCGGGCGGATACGGGGATCCGCGCCTCGATGCGCTGAGCTACGGGCTGCTCGCACCCAATCCGCATAATCTTCAGCCTTGGCAGGTGGCGCTGGAGGGGGAGGACAGCTTCGCACTCTACCATGACACCAGCCGCCGCTTGCCTCATACCGACCCTTACGACCGCCAGTTGCGCATCGGGTTCGGCTGTTTTCTGGAGTTGACCGGGATCGCAGCGCAAGCTTCAGGCCACACTGTCGAACTGACGCTGTTCCCCGATGGTCCGCAGGGGCCTGTCGCCCGAGGAGTGATGGGGAAGGGAGGACAGACTGATCCGCTTGCCGCCCACATCATGGAACGTCGCTCTTGTAAGGAGCCATTTACCGATCGAGCTGTGGAGGCGGAGAAAGCGGCGGCCCTCGCTGAGTTCGCATCCGTCCATACCGATCCGGCGCTGGTTGCAGATCTGCGCGCGCTCACCTGGGAGGCTTGGCTCACCGAAACGCTGACGCCTCGGACCATGCAGGAAAGTGTTGATCTGATGCGTTTCGGCAAGGCGCAGATCAATGCAACGCCTGATGGGATTGATATGGGGGGCGGCTTTCTGGAAGCGCTGATGCTGGCAGGGGTGTTCAACCGCGAGACCGCCGCCGATCCTGACAGCACGGCCTTCCAACAAGGCATCGCGATCTACGATGAAATGCTGAATGCCACGCCCGCTTTTGTTTCGCTTACAACTGAAGGGAGCGCGCCGCAGGATCATATCGGGGCAGGGCGACGGTGGCTGCGGCTCAATCTCGCGACAACGCAGCTCGGCCTGTCGCTGCATCCGGTCAGCCAAGCGTTGCAGGAATATCCCGAAATGGCCCCACATTACGCCCGCGCACATGAATTGCTCGCTCCGCAAGGTGGCACTGTTCAAATGCTCGGGCGGTTGGGCTATGGTCCGGCCATCCCGCGCACCCCGCGCTGGCCGCTGGAGGCGAAACGCCGAGATGTCTGACCTATGACCGAAACCGACCCTGCTGTCATTTTCCGCATCTTCAATGAAATCGGGATCATCGAACAATTGAGCCGCGCTTTGCTGGAAGCGCGGTTACCGCCACCGCTCATCGCTGCGCACTTCGCAGTGCTCTCGCATCTCAGGAAAGGACGTGACGGTGCTGTGCCTATCGATATGGCCCGCGCTTTTCAGGTGCCTAAAACCTCGATGACCCATACGCTGAAGGGGCTTGAGCGCCACGGCTATGTAATTCTACAGCCCAATCCGCGCGATGGGCGCTCGAAAACGGTTTGGCTCACCGACAAGGGGCGCGCTCTGGAGGAACGGATCATGGTCGCTCTGGCACCTGAAATCGCAGCTTTGATGGAGGGTGTCGAAGTGGAGAAACTCGTTTCTATTTTGCCCGTACTCACGGATCTACGCGTGTATCTTGACGCCGCCCGCGATGCGCCGCAGTTGCCCTCAGGCTGAATGCGCGCCGTCGCTGAGCGTTTTCACGAAGGCCAGCACGTCCGCCGTGCTCTTGCCCGCCGCTATCTGGCTCACGATCGCCGAGCCCACGACGACACCATCCGCAACCTGCGCGATCGTGCGTGACTTCTCTGGGGTGTTGACGCCAAAGCCCACGACCACGGGCAGCCCGGTTGCCGTGCGGATACGCTCAACGGCGGGTGAGACATCGCCCGCGTCCGCTTCCGCAGCGCCCGTGATGCCGGTGATCGAGACGTAGTAGACAAAACCGGAGGTATTCTGCGCCACCCGTGTGAGCCTTTTATCGTCTGTCGTGGGGGTCGCGAGGCGAATGAAGTTGATGCCCGCCGCCTGCGCGGGCAGGCAGAGCTCCTCATCTTCCTCTGGGGGCAGATCAACGACAATCAGCCCGTCGATCCCGGCCGCCTTCGCCGCTATCAGAAACTTATCGACCCCCATGGAATAAATGGGGTTGTAATAGCCCATCAGAACGATCGGTGTCGTATCATCTTGCGTACGGAAAGCGCGGGCGAGTTCCAGCGTGCGCAGCAGGGTCATCCCGCCTTCGAGCGCGCGCTGGCCGGCCAACTGGATCGTCGGGCCATCGGCCATCGGATCGGTGAAGGGCAATCCCAGCTCGATGATGTCTACACCCGCACTTGGCAGACCGCGCACCACTTCGAGCGAGCGGTCGAAATCCGGATCGCCCGCCATCACGTAAGACACGAACGCCTTTTTGCCGCGCGTTTTGAGATCAGCAAACTTGGCATCTATTCGGGACATGGGCAGGGGCCTTTCGGTGGGTTTTGCCTGCAATGCCCAATCCGCGCCCATAAATCAATGCACCACGTTTCCTGAGGGCTCCCTAACTGTGAAAAATCCGGCAGTGCAAAATGCATATTTCCAGTACCCCGCAGCGGCCTGCACACCCTTGCACAGAGGGCTGCGAACCCCTAACACGGCGCAAACGCACATAGGGGATGCTGTCATGGGTTTCAAAATGGGTATCGTTGGTCTGCCGAACGTCGGCAAATCAACGCTTTTCAACGCACTTACCCGCACGGCTGCCGCACAGGCTGCCAATTTTCCCTTCTGCACGATCGAACCGAACGTGGGTGAGGTCGCCGTGCCTGACGCCCGCCTCGACACCCTCGCCGAGATCGCCAAATCCAAATCCATCATTCCGACCCGTATGACCTTCGCCGATATCGCTGGCCTCGTCAAAGGTGCGTCCAAGGGGGAGGGGCTAGGCAACCAGTTTCTGGCTAACATTCGCGAAACGGATGCGATCGCCCACGTGCTGCGCTGTTTTGAAGATGGTGACGTGACCCACGTCGAGGGGCGTGTTGATCCGGTCGCGGATGCGGAGACTATCGATACCGAGCTGATGCTGGCCGATCTGGAGAGCATCGAGAAACGCCGCGCTGGCCTCGTGCGCAAGATGAAGGGCGGCGACAAGGATGCCGTGCAGCAAGACCGCCTGCTGGCTCTCGCCCAAGCCGCCATCGAAGAAGGCCGACCCGCCCGCACCGTTGAGATTGATGCGGATGACGCGAAAGCCTGGCGCCTGCTCCAACTGTTGACGACGAAGCCCGTGCTTTATGTGTGCAATGTGGGCGTGGACGATGCAGCCCATGGCAATGCGCTCTCCGCGGAGGTGGCCGAGATGGCGGCGGCGCAGAAGAACTCTTCGGTCGTGATCTCCGCCCAGATCGAAGAGGAGATCAGCCAGCTCGACGCCGAAGACGCGAAGATGTTCCTCGACGATATGAGCCTTGAGGAACCGGGTCTCGACCGGTTGATCCGTGCAGGATACGCGCTGCTCCACCTCGAGACGTATTTCACCGTGGGCCCCAAGGAGGCGCGCGCCTGGACCATCAGGCAGGGTACCTCCGCGCCCAAAGCAGCTGGCGTGATCCACGGCGATTTCGAAAAGGGCTTCATCCGCGCGGAAACCATTGCTTACGATGATTTCGTATCGCTGGGTGGTGAGGTCCCCGCGAAAGAAGCCGGTAAAATGCGGGCAGAGGGCAAGACCTACACCGTCAAGGACGGCGACGTGCTTCATTTCCTGTTCAACAATTAAGCGACGTACGTTGCCTGCGGGCGTCGCACGGAGGCGCACGTCAGGCTTTGGCGAATGCGTCCTGGAACTGATCGGTTGAGATTAGACGCAAGAGGGGCTCGCGGTTGGCCGCAAAGACATCATAGACTTCGTCATATTCAGAGCCGGGCGCCCGAAAGGCGGCACAGAGATCTACGGCAGGTTTGGGAGGTTGCCACTCATCCGGTCGGTCCAGCAGAGCGGCGAAATCTGTGCCTTTTACGATGACGCCGCATCCGTAGTCACAGTCTACGGTAACATAATCCAGATCCTCACGTCCTAGCACGAAATCAAGGTAGGCCTTATACTGCACGCCGCACCACTCGCCCGCGCGGTAGCCCGGAGATGCCACCTCGCGGGACTCTGGATT
>JAGXHD010000089.1 GCA_024636395.1 Sulfitobacter sp. | reverse complement strand
CTCTTCCCCTCCGGGCACTTCCACGCCAACGCAGCGTGGACCGTGCTTGCCGCCCTCGCCCACAACCTGCTCAGATGGACGCAGCTGCTCGGACTCCCTGACACGACCATCCGCGCCGCCCGCCAGTACAAAGGAGACAAGCTCACCCAGACTGCAAAGCCCCACGCTATCCTCGACAAGGCGCATGGCCCACTGATTGCGGTGCGCCTGAATGTCATCACGCGCAAGTTGCTGGGCGGAATACATACGGACATTCAGGGGCGCGTACTGACCCCGACGGGCGAGATACTTCACGGGCTTTTCGTTGCAGGAGAGGTTTGCGGCTTTGGCCGAGGCGGCTATCACGGGTATAATGCGCTGGAGGGCACGTTCCGGGGAGGGTGCCTGTTCTCGGGTCGTATCGCGGGGCAGAACGCATGAGCAGGCCGTCTGACGCAGACGCCCGTCGCGCGGTAGCACCCGTCATTTGCTATCCGGTGGAGACGCTGCCCACCCCTGATATGGCGATGCTGGAGGCCGCGCGCCCCTCGCTGATCAAAACCGACGAGATCGTCGTGCCCGCCCGCGACGCCGCAACTTTCACAGTGCCCGCGGGCTATTTCTTTCGCATCACCAGTATCGAAGGAAGCCAAGTGGGCGATCTCAACCTGTGGAATGCGCAGGATCTGAGCGAGCGCTTCTACTCCGGCAAGACCCGCGCGCTGCACGGCACGCATATCTCGCGTGGGCATCGGATGTGGTCGGGGTTTCCCGCCCTGCGGCCCATGGCCACGATCACGCACGATAGTCTGGCATGGTATGGCAAGGATACCTTCGGGGGGGCTGTGCATGACGTGATCGGAACGCGCTGCGATCCCTATACACATAACTTGCTGTCAGGTGGGCAGTACCACCAGTGTTGCCATTCCAATCTGACGCGGGCGCTAGCGGATCACCTCGGCATTACGCCGACGCAAGCAGAACCGCATATCCACGATGTCCTGAACGTATTTATGTGCACTGGTTTCACCCGCGATACCGGCCAGTACTTCATGAAAGCCAGCCCCGTGCGACCCGGCGACAGCCTCGAGTTCTTTGCGGAAATCGATCTTCTGGGCGCTTTGAGCGCATGCCCTGGCGGCGATTGCAGCACGGTTCATTCGTCTGATCAGGCCCAATGCCATCCGTTGCTGGTCGAAATCCTTAAGCCGGACGAGGGAGCCCTGAAGGGTTGGACCCCGCCACCGCTCAACGCCTATGACCGCTCGCACGGAAGGTAGTGCTTTTCCTTTATTCGGCCTCTTAAACTGAAATCCAGGTCGCATCGCAGGCTCACCCTTCGTTGAAGGCGGCCTCAAGTGCAATCTCGACCATGTCGCCGAATGTGCGTTCTCGGTCCTCTGACGGGAGTGCCTCTCCGGTCTGCAAATGGTCCGATACGGTCAGCACCGCGAGCGCGCGACGTCCGTGGCGGGCGGCGAGGGTGTAAAGTTCAGCTGCTTCCATCTCCACGGCAAGGATGCCATGGCGCACCATCTGTTCGTCCAGATCGGGGCGCTCGGCGTAAAAGACATCCGAGGAATAGATGCCGCCTACGTGCGTCCGTGCTCCCGCTGCTTCCGCGGCCGCGACAGCCGCGCGCAGTAGGCCCCAATCGGCGCAGGGGGCGTAGTTGATCTCGCGCAGGATACCTGTGGACGGTGAAGTGATGGTGCTGGCGGTCATGGCGATGATCACGTCGCGGATGGCCACATGGGGCTGCATCCCGCCGCACGACCCTATGCGGATGAGGGTCTGGGCGTCATAGGTCGTGATGAGCTCGTTCGCGTAGATCGAGAGCGAGGGCATGCCCATGCCCGAGCCCTGTATTGTAACGCGGTTGCCGCGCCATGTGCCGGTGTAGCCGAGCATGCCGCGTACCTCGTTGACCAACTCAGCGCCGTCGAGGAACGTTTGCGCGGCCCAGCGGGCGCGATAGGGATCGCCGGGCATCAGAACAGTCGGGGCGATCTGGTCGGGGCGGGCGCCGATATGAACTGTCATTGTGTAATCTCCTGTTTCGGTGGCCGCAGGATGCCCAGCCCGTGTGGTGGGAGCAAGTTCCAATAGAGGTTTCCCTCACGCTCGCAATCGGCGCCAATACCGTTTGGTGAAGGGGCAACCGAAACAAACCGTATTACCATGCGTCTATTATCTCTGACTGCAGCAGCTTGCCTTGGCCTGTTTGCGGCCTGTGATGTCAGTCATCCCGTCGCCGTCGTGGGTCTGGGCAATATCGTCTACAAGGGATCAGCGACCGCGACATTTCTGGAAGGGGGATGCTTTCAGGTGAGCAACGGTAGAACCAATTGTCAGGGCGGTTTTCGTCCGGCTTCGCAGACGGCGACGGTCACATCTCCGGTATCCTGCTCGAATGGCTTGTCCGGAGTGGGTATGGTTACGTCCGAAACGCCGCGTGCGGGCGGGGGTGAGATTGTGATGCAGGACGGCACTCGCTGGCGGTTTATCTTCGGCCGGGAAGCTTTGGTGGTTTAAGCTCCAGCGACAAGGTTGCGGCGGAAATTCGCCGCAACCTTGTCGCGAATATGGAAAAGTGGATCAGATTTCGAGCGAAGAGATATCGACTCCCTTTTGCACGGCTTCTCTAAACCAATTCGGCTGGCGCCCCTTTCCTGTCCATGTCCGCGTCGGATCCGCGGGGTCTGCGTATTTGGGTTTGGACGGTTTCACGGCCTTCTTGGGTGCTTTGGCTTTCTTCTCTTTCGCCGGCTTCTTCTCTTCCAAGTCACTCAGATTGAAGCCATATTCAGCAGCTGCACGTTCTGCTGCCTTAAGGGCATCACGGCGATCGCGTGCTTGTGCCGCGTGTAGTGCTTTCTTTACTTCCCCCAAGAGTTTTTCGAGCTCTTTACGGCTCATCGTCTTAAGTTCACTCGTCATTGAAACAACACTCCTTAGTTTCTAAGGACGCGATACTCCGTATTACAGCCAAATTACAGTCTATTTTCCGCTACTCTGCAGCAACCGAGGCTGGGTCCACCAAGGTAACAATATCGGCCATGATTGTGTTGAGTTCGAAATCCTTGGGAGTGTAGACCCGTGCGACACCCATTGCACGCAGGCGTTGTGCATCGTCTTCTGGAATGATGCCGCCCACGATGACCGGAATAGAGCCCAGACCAGCTTCGCGCATCTGGCCCATCAAATCCTCGACCAGCGGAATATGAGAGCCCGACAAAATGGAAAGTCCGACCACATGCGCCTTGTCGTTTAGCGCGGCTGCTACGATTTCGGATGGGGTGAGGCGGATGCCCTCATAGGCGATATCCATGCCGCAATCGCGCGCGCGCACGGCGATTTGCTCGGCGCCATTTGAATGCCCATCGAGCCCCGGCTTGCCGACGAGGAATTTCAGACGACGGCCCAGACGGTCACTGACCGCATCGACGGACAGGCGCAGATCATCCAGCCCTTCGGTCTTGTTCGAGCGGCCCGCGGCGACACCGGTGGGGCCACGGTATTCGCCGTGGACGGCGCGCATCTGCTCGGCCCATTCACCGGTAGTGACCCCTGCCTTGGCTGCGACGATGGAGGCGGGCATGATATTGCGCCCCTCGGCGGCAGCGGCGCGCAGATCCTTGAGTGCTGCTTTGACCTCGCCCTCATTGCGCTGGGCGCGCCAGGCGTTGAGCGCGTCGATCTGCTCGGCCTCGACCTTCGGATCGACAGTCATGATGCCGCCATCTCCGGTCATGAGCGGGGAGGGCTCGCCTTTTTGCCATTTGTTAACGCCCACGACGATGGTTTCACCGGCTTCGATCCGGCCGAGGCGCTCTGCGTTGCTCTCGACCAGACGGGATTTCATGTAATCAATCGCGTCGATCGCGCCGCCCATATCGTCGAGCAGCGCGAGCTCGGCACGCGCGCCTTTCTTTAGCTCCTCGACCTTGGCATCTACGGCGGGATTGCCTTCGAAGAGATCGTCGAATTCCAGCAGATCGGTCTCGTAGGCGAGAATCTGTTGCATGCGCATGGACCACTGCTGGTCCCACGGACGCGGCAGGCCGAGGGCCTCGTTCCAAGCCGGCAGCTGGACGGCGCGGGCGCGGGCCTTTTTGCTGAGCGTGACAGCGAGCATTTCGATCAGGATGCGGTAGACGTTGTTTTCGGGCTGCTGTTCGGTCAGGCCGAGCGAGTTTACCTGCACGCCGTACCGGAAACGGCGATATTTGAGGTCAGTGACCCCATAACGCGTCTCGCAAATTTCGTCCCACAGATCGACGAAGGCGCGCATTTTGCACATTTCGGTGACGAAACGGATACCTGCGTTGACGAAGAAGGAAATGCGACCGACGAGTGCGGGAAAGTCCTCCTCCGCCACGCGCGGGCGCAACTGGTCAAGCACGGCCGTGGCCGTGGCAAGGGCAAAGGAAAGCTCCTGCTCGGGCGTCGCACCGGCCTCTTGAAGGTGGTAAGAACACACGTTCATCGGGTTCCATTTGGGCACGTTGGTGTAGCAGTACTCGGCCACATCCGCGATCATCTTGAGCGAGGGGGCCGGCGGGCAGATATAGGTGCCGCGCGAGAGGTATTCTTTGATCAG
Source organism: Sulfitobacter sp. (assembly GCA_024636395.1). GTDB lineage: Bacteria > Pseudomonadota > Alphaproteobacteria > Rhodobacterales > Rhodobacteraceae > JAGXHD01. The sequence continues at coordinate 5,095 of JAGXHD010000089.1, read as the reverse complement.
GTCGTTCTGCACGGTGCCTTGCAACTGGGTCACATCCGCGCCCTGCTCCTGCGCTACGGCGATATACAGCGATAGGAGCCAGGGCGCTGTCGCGTTGATCGTCATGGAGGTGTTCATCTGCTCGAGCGGGATATTGTCAAACAGGGCCCGCATATCGCCCAGATGGCCCACAGGCACGCCGACCTTGCCGACTTCACCGCGCGACAGAATGTGATCGCTGTCATATCCGGTTTGGGTTGGCAGATCGAAGGCGACCGAAAGGCCCGTCTGGCCTTTGGCAAGGTTACCACGATAGAGCGCGTTGGAGGCGGCAGCGGTGGAGTGGCCCGCGTAGGTGCGGATCAACCAAGGGCGGTCTTTTTGCGGTGCATCGGTCATGGCGGGCCTCTCTGGAAAGCTGTGGCAATATTCTTGCGCTATCTGCTTGATATCGGAAATATTCGGCAAGTGTCAATTCGCTGCAATGCGGCATGCGGTTTCTTTTGTGACGCAGCGCTTTTCAGGATAAACGTCTTCGCGTATGACTCACACTGTAACTCTTCCGCTCTGGCTATTTATCCTGATCGTGCTTTTTGCAGCAGTGACTGCGCTGAGCCATTTCCTTCTGCCGTCGGTGCGCTGGTTTTTTCGTCGGCGGTTCGAGCGGGCTGTGGAGCGGCTCAATAGTCGGCTCAAGCGGCCCATTCAGCCCTTCAAGCTGGCGCGACGGTACGACATGATCCAGCGCCTCATCTATGATCCTGAAGTCAGTCAGGAAATTGCGCTTTATGCCGAGAAAAACAACGTGCCCGAGAACGTCGCGTTTCAGAAGGCGCGCGAGTACGCGCGCGAAATCGTGCCCAGTTTTTCTGCCTTTGCCTATTTCAGTTTTGCGATGCGGGTGGCGAAAGTGCTGGCGGAATCGGTCTACCGTATTCGCACCGCGACGCAGAATGACGAGGTATTTGCCGCAATTCCGGAAAATGCGACCCCGGTATTCGTCATGAATCACCGCAGCAATATGGATTACGTTCTGGTGACCTATCTGGCCTCCAAAACCTCGACCCTGAGCTATGCGGTGGGCGAATGGGCGCGGGTCTGGCCGCTGTCCTCGCTGATCCGCATGTGGGGAGCCTATTTCATTCGCCGACGCTCGCGCGGGGGGCTCTACCGCAAGGTGCTCTCGCGGTATGTCCAGATGGCGACGAGCGGGGGAGACACGCAGGCTTTCTATCCTGAGGGTGGCCTGAGCCTCACGGGGCGCTTGCAGCCGCCCAAGGTGGGACTGCTGAGCTACCTAGTGGACGGATTCGACGTGGCCGGGCCGCGCGACATCGTTTTCGTGCCTGTGGCAATCAATTACGACCGCGTGCTTGAGGACCGTGTGCTGCTCGCAGCCCACGCGCGCGGGGACCGGCGGTTCGGCGCGCGGATCTCGGTCGTGGTGGCATTTATCGCGCGCAAGTTCTGGAAGCGTTTGCGCGGGCAAGATACGCGGTTCGGCACGGCGGCGGTGGCTTTCGGTGCGCCTGTGAGCTTGCGGGACTATGGCAAGGTCGAGGATGTAGAAGAACTGTCGCTGGAGCTGATGCGGCGCATCGAAGCGGTGATGCCGGTGCTCGGTGTGCCGCTTGTCGCGACGGTACTACGCGCGCAGGGACCGGCGGACAGCGCCACCCTCGAGATTGCAGTGGGCGCGCTGTTGGCGGAGATCCCCCAGAGGTCGGTCGTGCTGGATAGCGGTGATCTGGCGAGCGAAGTGAGCGAGGCGTGTCGGCATATGGCGCAACACGGCCTGATCGAACGGCGCGGCGAAACATGGCACATCATGCAAGGGCAGGAAACGGCGACAGATTTCTATGCCAATTCAATCGCACACTATCTGCCGCGCGGATATGGTAGCGGCGACTTGGCTGGGGATGCTGCAGTCGCAGAATGAATTTCTGCGACTGCTGGGTCATAAAATTACAAAAATGACGCTCTAGAGGTTGCAATATTGCGCAACCGAGCGTAATCACATCAGCTATGGCCGCTTTACTGCACTGCGGCACGGAACAGATCCGCAGGAGGACGACATGGCACTTGATACCGCGATCGCACAATACGAGGCTCCTGAAAAGGACCTGTATGACATGGGTGAAATACCACCCATGGGCTATGTGCCCAAGAAAATGCACGGTTGGTTGATTCGCCGCGAGCGGCACGGCGACCCGGATACCGCCATGCTCAAGGAAGTTGTGGATGTGCCCGAACTGGACAGCCAGGATGTGCTGGTCCTCGTGATGGCGGCGGGCGTGAACTATAATGGTGTGTGGGCAGCGCTCGGCACGCCGATCAGCCCGTTCGACGGTCACAAGCAGCCCTACCATATCGCAGGCTCGGATGCGGCGGGCATCGTCTGGGCCGTGGGCGACAAGGTGAAGCGCTGGAAGGTGGGCGACGAAGTGGTCGTGCACTGCAACCAGGATGACGGCGACGACGAGGAGTGCAACGGCGGCGATCCTATGTATTCGCCCACCCAGCGCAATTGGGGGCTACGAGACCCCGGACGGCTCCTTTTCGCAGTTCACGACGGTGCAGAGTCAGCAGTTGATGCCGCGCCCCAAGCACCTGACCTGGGAAGAGGCGGCCTGCTATACGCTGACGCTCGCCACCGCGTACCGGATGCTCTTTGGCCACGAGCCCCATGATCTCAAGCCCGGCCAGAACGTCCTGGTCTGGGGTGCATCGGGGGGCCTTGGCTCCTACGCGATCCAGTTGATCAACACGGCCGGCGCCAATGCGATTGCGGTGATCTCGGACGAGAGCAAGCGGCAGTTCGTGATGGATCTCGGCGCCAAGGGCGTGATCAACCGCAAGGATTTCACGTGCTGGGGCCAGATGCCTACGGTGAACACGCCCGAATACAACGAATGGCTCAAGGAAGCGCGCCGCTTCGGTAAGGCGATCTGGGAAATCACTGGCAAGGGCGTGAGCGTTGACATGGTGTTCGAGCATCCCGGTGAGAGCACGTTCCCCGTCTCCAGCCTGGTTTGCAAAAAAGGCGGCATGGTGGTGATCTGTGCCGGCACCACCGGTTTCAACTGTACCTTCGACGTCCGCTATATGTGGATGCACCAGAAGCGCTTGCAGGGTTCGCACTTTGCCCACCTCAAGCAAGCCGCCGCAGCCAACAAGCTGATGTTGGAGCGGCGTCTGGATCCGTGCATGTCGGAAGTGTTTGCCTGGGACGATCTGCCCGAGGCGCATATGAAGATGCTGCGCAACGAGCATAAGCCTGGCAACATGTCGGTGCTGGTGCAGGCGCCCAAAACCGGGCTGCGTACCCTTGAGGATGCACTCGAAGCGCGCAAGTAACCTGAGCACTCTGCTACTGACCAATCTTGCGCCCCGCGAATCACTTCAGGTATTCGCGGGGCGTTTACGTTTCTGAAACGGGTTCAATGCGATCAAGCGCTTAGGAATGTTGCCCTCGCTATATCTGGGGAGTGGAAATTCGTGAATTGGAGCGCGGTTTTAATACATGCTATGATTGTATTAACGATCTGTTAACCATTTAAGAGGGAAATTAGGATGCGTAGCGATTGGATACTGGACGTCCTTGCCGATCTGCGCAGTTTTGCCGAAGCCAACGACCTGCCTCTATTGGCAGAGCAGCTCGATGACACTGCGCTGATAGCCACGGCTGAGTTCGCCTCAAGGGATGAGAGGTCTGCGGCAAGCGGGCATGTTAGGGACGGACAAACAGTTGGAGAGCATCCTTTCCGCGCTGGAACAGGCGGACACGCTTGACGGGATGCAGAGCGTCTCGGAGGCGCTGAGGGACCATTACAAGGTCGATCATTTGGTGTATCACTGGGTAGATTCAGCTGGTGATCAGTACGGCTGCGGTACCTACTCTGACGCGTGGCAGGACCAATATCTGTCTCAAAATTATGTCCGGATCGATCCCGTCGTCCAGGGTTGCTATCAGCGGTTTCATCCCGTGGACTGGAAGCGCCTCGATTGGTCAAGCAAGGCTGCCCGCGAATTTTTGAGGACTTCGGCGGAATACGGCGTCGGCAATCAGGGCTATTCTATCCCGATCCGCGGGCCGAATGGCCAATTCGCGCTGTTTACGGTGAATCATAACTGCGACGATGCGGAGTGGACGAAATTCACCGAGGAAAATCGTCGGGACCTAATCCTGATCGCGCATTATTTCAACGAGAAGGCCCTTGAGTTCGAGCCGGGCCGACAGCCGATACAGCAATCCTCGCTTTCGCCACGCGAGATTGATGCGATGACCTTGCTGGCGATGGGATACAGCCGTGCGCAAGTCGCCAACTCCCTCTCGATTTCCGAGCACACCCTGCGGGTATATATCGAGAGTGCGCGTTTCAAGCTCGGTGCGCTCAACACGACCCATGCGGTGGCCCGTGCGATGAGCCGTGGGCTTATCGTTGTGTAGCGACGCTGATTTCAGCCGTTGCGCAAATTCCCGCTTGATCGCACGTGATGCGGGTAAGGTATTAATAAATGGGCGGCTAGGCTCGCGACATCAATTTGATGCCACGGGGAGCTTTCCATGTTGCGATATCTTTATGCCGATCAACTCAAGAGTCATCCGCGTCTTGCAGATGAGATGTTTACCCACCGCGCCGACCAGTTTCGCACCCGTTTGAAATGGGATGTATCGGTCGATGCCCGAGGTTTTGAGCGTGATGAATACGATGCGCTCAATCCACTTTATGTGATCTGGGAGACGGCGGAGGGCGGGCACGGCGGCTCCACCCGCTTTTTGCCCACAACCGGCCCTGTAATGTTCAAAGATCATTTCGGCCATCTTACTTCCGCACGGATCCGCAGCCCGCACATCTGGGAATGTACCCGCTTTTGCATGGCGCCGGGGCAGGGGGCCAATGTCGCGGCCGCCCTGATGCTCGGCGGGGGCGAGATTATGCAGGGCTTTGGCGTGCGGCATTTTGTGGGCGTCTTCGATGCGCGAATGGTGCGGATCTACAAGCGTGTTGGATCATCGCCGGAGGTTCTGGGCAGTGTGGGTGCGGGCCGTGCGCAGATCAGCATTGGGCTGTGGGCGTTCGACCAAACCGCACAGCTGCGTGTGGCGCAGCGG
>JAGXHD010000088.1 GCA_024636395.1 Sulfitobacter sp. | reverse complement strand
GGATGGTCCTGCCATCGGTGCTGTTTGCCTTCGGTCACTACCAGCCTGTCGAGGCAGGACAGAACGCGGTGATGATCACTGTTTGGGCAGGCATGTTCGGGCTGCTGATGGCCGATCTGACTGCCCGCTCTGGGAGCATCGGGCCTGCTTTGGCGGTCCATTTCGTCAACAATCTGACGGCGCTGATGCTGACGGCGCTGCCCGACAGTCTGGGCGGGCTGTCGCTGTTCCACACCCCCTTCGGGATGGAGGACGAGGCACAACTGCGCGCGTGGCTGCCGGTCGATTTCGCAATGATGATCGTGAGCTGGCTGGCCGCGCGCGTGGCCCTGCGCCGCTGATTGCAATTCCCGCGCGTCCGCCTTATTTGGTGGGGAAACGTAAAGCGAGCGAGGCGGCGATATGAACTGGATCAACAATTACGTTCGGCCCCGGATCAACTCGATCTTTTCGCGCCGCGAGACCCCCGAGAACCTTTGGACGAAATGTGACGAATGCGGCACGATGCTGTTTCACCGCGAGGTGAGTGACAATCTCAATGTATGCACCAGCTGCGGCCATCATATGCACATCAGCCCGCGTGACCGCTTTGCGGCATTGTTTGATTCCGGTGTGTTCAACGAGGTGAAAGTACCTGCGCCCACCGTCGATCCGCTCCAGTTTCGCGATCAGAAGAAATACCCCGACCGCCTGCGTGCCGCACAAAAAGCGACCGAGGAGACCGAGGCGATGCTTGTTGTTTCCGGCGAGATCGGCCGGACACCGATCGTGGCCTGCGCGCAGGATTTCAGCTTCATGGCGGGCTCGATGGGAATGTATGTTGGCAACGCGATCATCGCGGCTGCGGAAGAGGCGGTCAGGCTCAAGCGCCCGTTGATCCTGTTCTCGGCTGCGGGCGGCGCGCGCATGCAGGAGGGTATCCTGAGCCTGATGCAGATGCCGCGCACGACCGTCGCGGTACAAATGCTCAAGGAAGCCGACCTTCCCTATATCGTCGTGCTGACCCATCCCACCACGGGCGGCGTCACGGCCAGCTATGCCATGTTGGGCGATGTGCATATCGCGGAGCCGAATGCGCTGATCTGTTTTGCCGGGCCGCGGGTGATCGAGCAGACGATCCGCGAAAAACTACCCGAGGGTTTCCAGCGGGCGGAATACCTGCTGGAGCATGGCATGCTCGACCGTGTGACGCCCCGCACCCATATGCGCGACGAGTTGATCACGATCACGCGTATGCTGATGGGACTGCCGCCTGCCGTGCGCGGGGATCTGCCGCCGCCTGCCGAGGTGCCTCACGGCTTGTCGGAATCGGAGATACCGGAGCCGGACGCGGCCCCGAAAAAATGATTCCGCTGGCCTAGACCCGCCCGCGACCCGCGTGCGTAGAAAAGAGATCCCTGCATGAAGACGCCGACTTCCGATGTCATCCTCGAGCGGATGATGGCCCTGCACCCCAAGATAATTGACCTGACGCTGGACCGCATGCTCCGGCTGCTGGACGCGTTGGGCAATCCGCAGAAAAAGCTGCCACCGGTCATCCACATCGCGGGCACGAATGGCAAGGGCTCGACCCAGGCCATGATCCGCGCAGGGCTGGAGGCTGCTGGAAAGACCGTACACGCTTATACCTCACCGCATCTGGCGCGCTTTCATGAGCGGATCAGGCTGGCCGGTACTCTGATATCGGAAGAGCATCTAACCCAGGTGCTCGACGAATGTTACGCTGCCAATGGCGGTGAAAACATCACCTACTTCGAGATCACCACCTGCGCGGCGCTTCTGGCTTTTTCCCGCACGCCTGCGGATTACACGCTGCTCGAGGTGGGCCTTGGCGGGCGGCTGGACGCGACCAATGTGATCAGCGCACCGGTAGCGACCGTCATTACGCCGGTGGATCTGGATCATCAGCAATATCTGGGTGAGACGCTGCGGGAAATCGCAGGCGAAAAGGCGGGCATTATCAAGCGCCGGGTGCCTTGCATCGTTGGGCCACAGCAGGAGGCCGGGCTGGAGGTGATCGAAGCGGTGGCCGCGCGGCAGATGGCGCCGGTCAGCGTCTATGGCCAGCACTGGCACGTGAGCCGCGAGGCCGGGCGGATGATCTATCAAGACGAGCGCGGCCTGCTCGATCTGCCGTTGCCCACATTGCCGGGCATGCATCAGGTTCAGAACGCTGGCGGGGCAATCGCCACGCTGCGCGCCTTGGGCTTTGATGCGGCGGCGTGCGAAGCTGCGGTCACGCAGGCGGAATGGCCCGCGCGGATGCAGCGCCTCAAAAAAGGGCCACTCGTCGAGATCGCGGGGCAGGCGGAGCTCTGGCTCGACGGGGGGCATAACCCCGCAGCGGGTCAAGCCCTCGCCACCGTGCTGGGAGAGCTGCCTCAGGTGCCGACATATCTGATCTGCGGCATGCTCAACACCAAGGACATCACCGGCTATCTGCGCCCGCTGGCACCCCATGTCGCAGGCCTACACGCGGTATCGATCCCCGGTGAGGCAGCGACCCTGCCGGCGGCGGCGACAGCAAAGGCCGCGCTTGATGTTGGAATGACCGCGACCGAAGCGGAGGACGTGGCTCAGGCGCTGGCGCAGATTGTCGGCGATGCACCGTATGCAAGAGTGCTCATATGCGGCTCCTTGTATCTTGCAGGCAACATCTTGCGATATAACAGCTAGCCGACACAAAATAGAGACTGCCCAGATTGACCGCAGGCCCTATAATTCATTAGGCGAGGATCATGACGAGGGCGCAGATCAACGGGCCCTGACGCGGAAACTACGAGGGCCTGACATGACGAAAAACAGACACCAGACCCCTGCCAAAGCAGACGCAAAATCGAAGATCTTGCGCCAGCTGATCGCAAGCACAGTTGCTTTGACCATTATGGCTCTCGGTGCTTGGACCCTTTTGGGCCAGCACGCGCCCTATCATCCGGCCATCGATGAAAATCAGGTGAGCCGCGGCGATGCCTCTGGCGCAGCAACGGCTGTCCGCACGGATTAGGTATTGCCCCACGTGTCGCTTTGCATCTCACGCAGGCGGGACGCCGTGCGCTCAAACTCGAACGTGCCTTCTCCTTCGAGGTAGAGCATCTCGGGGGCTGCAGCCGCAGAACAGATCAATCGCACACGCGCCTCGTAGAGCGCATCGATCAATGTCACAAACCGCTTCGCCTCGTTGAAATTTGTCCGCCCAAGTGCGGGAATGTCATCGAGCATCAGAACCTTGACGGCCTCGGCGATCGCAAGATAATCGGCGGCGCCCAAGGGCTGGCCGCACAACCCGTGAAACCGCGCGCGGCCCACGCCATTGCGGAACATGGGGATCACCACTTCGCGCCCCTTGACCCGCAGCGTCAACGGCCCCGCCTCACCACCGGCAAGATCGCTCCAGACTGCATCCATGTCCGCACGGCTCTCCGCGTTGACGGGGGTGAAGTACACCTGACTGCCCGCCAGACGGTCCTGCCGGTAGTCCGTGTGGCTCGCCAATTCATAGACCACCATCCGCTCCTTGATCAGCTCGATGAAGGGGAGGAACAGATCGCGGTTGAGCCCGTGTTTGTAGAGATCGTCCGGCACGCGGTTGGATGTGGTGATCACCACGACACCATCGGCAAACAACGCCTGAAAGAGACGGCCCACGATCATTGCATCGGTGATATCCGTGATCTGCATTTCGTCGAAGGCGAGCAGGCGCACGCTGCTGCTGACCGCCTTCGCGACTGGCGCAATCGCATCATCCACGCCGGTTTTGCGCGCTTCGTGCATGGCGGCGTGGATTTCTTGCATGAAGGCGTGGAAATGGACGCGGCGCGCGGGGATCTCGCCTAGATTAGTCACAAACATATCCATCAGCATGGACTTGCCCCGGCCCACGCCTCCCCACAGATAAAGGCCCCTCGGGGGCTCCGCTGCTTTGCGGAAAAACCCCTTTTTCACTGGCTCCGCGAGGGCGTCGCGGATGCGGTCAAACTCGGGCATCAACGCTTCCTGTGCCGGATCGGGCCGCAGGGTGCCGTCGGAGATCATCTGGTCATATTGGGTGCGCAAGCTGGTCATGAAGGTTTCCTAGCGCCAAGTCAGGCGCTTGGAAAGTGTGTGCATACAATCACGCGATTGACGAGGCGCCCCGCCCGGCGCAAGTTCCGTTCATGTCCGCTTGAGATTACCCGAAATGCAGAAATCCAGCCTCTTCACGCCCGTTCTGATCGTCGGCTGTGCGATTATTATGGTGAGCTTTGCCATCCGCGCGTCGTTCGGCGTGTTCCAGATCCCCATCGCAGAGGAATTCGGCTGGCTGAGGGCGGAATTCTCGCTGGCGATCGCAATCCAGAACCTTGCCTGGGGGATCAGTCAGCCGTTCTTTGGCGCGATGGCGGAGAAGCTCGGGGACCGCAAGGCAATCATCTTGGGCGCGGTGATTTATGCGCTGGGGCTGGTGCTGTCGGCGGGGGCGGATACGCCGCTCGGGCTGCAAACCTATGCGTGGCTCGTGGGTTTCGGGATCGCGGGGACCGGATTTGGCGTAATCCTTGCGGTGGTGGCGCGGGCGGCGTCGGACGACAACCGCTCGATGTCTTTGGCGGTGATCACGGCGGCGGGCAGTGCGGGCCAGATTTTCGGCGCCCCGATAGCCGAATATCTGCTCGGAATGATGAGCTGGCAGATGGTGTTTTGTGTCTTTGCCGCCGCGATCCTTGCGATGATCCTGTCGCTGCCGTTCATGCGCGCGCCGGTTCAGGCCGAGCGGACGGAGATCGAGGAGGCCATGGGCACCATCCTTATACGCGCGTTCAGGGATCCCAGCTACACGCTCATTTTCCTTGGCTTCTTCTCCTGCGGCTATCAGCTTGGCTTCATCACGGCGCATTTTCCGGCCTTTGTAACAGAGATGTGCGGCCCGATTCTTGCGGGGAGCCTCCTGCATACCGTCGGGATCACGACCACCTCCGCGCTGGGCGCCGTCGCGATCTCGCTCATTGGGGCAGCGAATGTGGGTGGCACGCTGCTGGCCGGCTGGGCGGGCAAGCGGTATTCCAAGAAATATCTGCTGGCAGGGATCTATCTGGGCCGCACGATCGTCGCGGCAGTATTTATTCTGATGCCGATCACACCGATGAGTGTGATGATCTTTTCGGTTCTTATGGGCTCGTTGTGGCTCGCGACGGTGCCGCTGACCTCGGGCCTCATCGCGCATCTCTACGGGCTGCGATACATGGGGACGCTCTATGGCATCATCTTTTTCAGCCACCAGCTGGGCAGTTTTGTCGGCGTCTGGCTGGGCGGCCGGATGTATGATGTTTACGGCACATATACCACCGTGTGGTGGATCGGTGTCGCCGTGGGCGCTTTCAGCGCGATCGTGCATCTGCCGATCCGGGAGAAACCTGTTCGGCTGGTGCCGGCCTAGGGTTTAATCACGGATCATTACCACAGTCATCGCCTTGGGGTGGCGGCAAAAACGCCACGATATGGGCAAGCACCTCGGCGGTGTGAGTGTAGGGCAGTCCGTGGCCCGCGTCCTCGACCACTTCGTGCACCGCATCGCGGTTCCACACTGCCATTTGCCCCATCGCACTGGCGGGAATGACGGTATCGTCGGCGCCCCAGATCGCCAGAACGGGCAGGCCTATGCGCCGCAGTGCCGTGTGCTCCCCCTCCATCGGGTGGCTCAAGATGCCCCTGATGCTGGAAAGGACGGCGGGTACGAAGCCGCGAAACTTCAGCTGCCGCTCCTGTCCATCAGTGATCTCCGCGCCGGTGCCGGGCAGGGCGCGCTCAGCGCGGATACCCTTGCGCATCTGTGTGGGATAGGCTGCGAGCATGAGCCAGGTCCCGATGAACTTGCGCTCGCGAAGGGCCTTGAGCATGGGTGTCTGCCGCAGCATCATACCTGCGGGCGCCAGCAGCACCAACTGCCGCACACGCGTTGCAGACACTGCAGCGAAACCTGCGGCGATGGCGCCGCCCATCGAATAGCCGATGAGGTGAAACGGCCCCTTGATTTCGAGATGGAGCAACAGATCTTCAAGCTGCGTGTTGAAAAATCCCTTATCCTGAACGCCCGCAGGCCGATCGGAAAACCCGCGCCCGTAGAGATCATACACAAGTACCCTAAACCCTAAAGCAACCAGCCCTCTGGTCAGCGGCGCCCAGACAAAGCTGGGTGTGGTCAGCCCATGGATGCAGACCACCAAAGGGCCTTCCGGTGGGCCGCTGACGAGGTAATGTGTCACACCTTGGGATAATTCGGCGAAATGCCCCGGGGCAGAGCCGCGCCGCCCGTCCTGCATTCGCATGCGGTAGTGCTCGATCACGAAAGGCGCTGAAACGGCCGCCACGACGACAAGGATAAGGAGGAGCCAGATCACGGGGCGGCCTTGCGCCATTGATCGAGAATATAGCGGCTGGTCATCAGATCCAGATGAGCGCCACCACCGTTCTTGCAGATTGTGATTTCATCATCGGAGCGACGTGTAAAGGCTGCCAGATCGTAATAATCTGCGACGATATCGTCGCGGTGGATCGCGCCCGTCTCCAGCGGGATCTTGAGTTCGCCGATGTGGCCCAGCGTCGTGTCGGTGCTGTCCACGAAGAGCCGCGCGCGCGCCAACGCTTCATCGTCCACTTCGCGCATATCGGGGCGGTAGGCGCCGATGAGGTCGAGGTGCTGACCGGGTTGCAGCCAGGCCCCCTCGATGATCGGCTCGGTCGTCATGGTGGCTGTCCCGATGATGTCGGCGCGCTCGACAGCATCTTGCAGATCATCCGCAATCGCCACATCGGGGAGCGAGTCTGCCAGCGCCTGTGCGCTTTGCGGTGTCCTGCTCCAGACGGTGAACGAGGCCTGAGGAAACGCGGCGGAGTAGGCGGCATGCAAGGACCGCGCCACCGTGCCCGCCCCCACGAGCAGGATATGCTCACTGTCGGGCCGGGCCAGCCGCCGCGCGGCCAGCAGGCTGTCACCTGCGGTCTTCCACTTCGTCACCAGATGAAAATCGATGATCGCTTCCAGCGTGCCGTCGGTGTCGGAGTAGAGGCAGACCCCGCCGTTGATGTTGGGCTTACCGCGATCCGTGTTGCCCGGAAATATCGTCGCGGATTTTACGGCAATCCCCATCCCGTCGATCCATGCCGCGCGGCTCAGCAGGGTATCGGGATCGCGGTAGAGAAACGTATCGCCGATTTCCGCTTTTGGGCGGGTGTGGCCTAGCGCGAACGCGTCGGTGAGCGCGATCCAGTCGAGTAGTTTTTCACCGGCCTCGAAGGGGATGAACGGGATATTTGTCATTGTGCCTCCTCCGGCGTGAGCAGCCCTGCGGCGACAAGGCGGTCCGCCCAGCCTCCTGGACCCTCGAACAGATGTGTCTGCCAGCCCCGTGCGGCGGCAGCGGCGATATTTTCAGTGCGATCATCGGTAAACAGTAGCGCATCGCCCGACAGACCGGAGCCAGTCTCCAGCATCTCATAGATCTGCGGATCGGGCTTGATCACGCCCAGATGACCGGAAATGAAATCACGGTTAAAGCCGCGCAGAAAGGCATATTTGGTCGCTGCGAGTGCGTAGGTCTCAATGCCAAAATTTGTCAGCGAGAATACCGGCATGCCGCGCGCCTGAAGGGCCTCCATGAGCCGCACGGAATGATCGATTGAAGGGCTCGCCATATCGAGCCAGCGGTCGTGCCATAGATCAATCTCCTGCTGCCATTCGGGATGTGCGCGCGCCGTCCGCGTCAGCACCTCGGTGAAGTTCTCTCCACGGTCGACGCGGTCGTTCATTGCGTGCAGATCAATTGCGCCAAAGAGGGCGGAACGGCGATCTGTTCCGATTTGCGCATCGAAAAACCGCTCTGGCTGCCACTCGATCAGCACGTTTCCGATGTCGAAAACCACAGCCTTGGGTATCATTTTCAACCTCTCAACGGGGTTAAGAAATTATAAGTTCTGCGGCTAGGTGAGCTTGCCTGCCGCCCTGATTTCCCGCTCCAGCGCTTCCAGAAAGCGCGACCTGTCGGCTTTTGTAAACCCCTTGCCGCCGCCTTGCCGGAAGGGATCGGCGGCGCGCAGATCGGTCATCAGATCGCGGGTGGCCAGTACGTTACCGATGTTGGCCTGCGTGAGCGCCTCGCCGTTGTGCTTAATCACACGCGCGCCGGCCTCGACGCATTTCGCGGCCAGCGGAATGTCACCGGTAACAACGACATCGCCGCGGGTACACCGCTCCGCGATCCACATATCGGCAACGTCAGGGCCATCCGGCACGATAACCATTTCGACAAAAGGGTTTTGCGAGGGGCGCAGACCACCGTTCGAGACGACATACATCTTGATCCGGTGTCGCGTGATCACCCGCTCCGCCTCTTCCTTTACGGGGCAGGCATCCGCATCGATGTAGACCGCTGTCATGCGGACCACAGGGCATCGGCGTGGAAGGTCACATGATCTTCCATGAACGTCGCAATGAAGAAATAGCTGTGGTCGTATCCGGGCTGCATCCGGAACGTGCCGTTCTGTCGGCGTTTGGCCATTGCCGCACTTAGTGCTTCGGGCTGGAGCAGATCAAGGAACTGGTCATCGGTGCCCTGATCGATCAGCACAGGCCCGTCAAATCCCTGGTCCTGCATCAGCAGGGTCGCATCATGCGCGGCCCAAGTGCTCTCATCCGGTCCGAGATAGGCTGAGAGCTGTTTGCGGCCCCAATCGCTGGCCGTGGGATGCGCGATGGGCGCAAAGGCGGAAACAGAGGCGAAGCGCCCGGGCAATGACATCGCAAGCGTGAGCGCGCCATGCCCGCCCATCGAATGGCCCATGATCGCCTGCCGCTCCATATCGAGCGCAAAATGCCCGGCCAACAGTGCGGGCAATTCCTCAGAGATATAGCTCCACATTTGGTAGTGTGGCTGCCAGGGGTCCTGCGTCGCGTTGACGTAAAAGCCTGCACCCTGCCCAAGATCATAGGCCTCATCATCGGCGATGCCGTCGCCGCGCGGTGACGTATCGGGGAAAACCAGTGCGATCCCCTGCTCAGCTGCCCAAGCCTGTGCGCCTGCTTTCACCATCGCGTTCTCGTGGGTGCAGGTTAGGCCTGAAAGGAACCATAGCACCGGGACTGGTCCGTCCCGCGCCTCGGCGGGCAGAAACAGGCCGACTGTCATATCGCAGGCGCAGCTGGCGGACGCGTGTTTGATCACGTGCTGCGTGCCGCCGAAACAGGCGTTGGATGAGAGCGTTTCCATGGAGATCTCCTTTTCGAGGTTTCCCCTTGGCTAGCGAGGGAGGGCGCGGGGGGCAAGCGCTAGGTGGTGGTCAGCCACGCGATCCACAGGCTCACGGTAACGATGCTCAAGGCGGTCGAGACAAGAATCGCGGCAGAGACACGCTGGGGCGAGGCGTTGTAGTGCTGGGCGAGGATATAGACGTTGCCCGCCACCGGCAGGGCAGACGCGGAGATGATCACCATGGCCTGATAGGGCTCGACCTTGAATAGCACGAAACAGGCGAAGGCCACGAACAGCGGATGCAGCACCAGCTTGCAAAAGCTGAGCCAGCCCGCGACCGACAGACGCTCCGCCGATTTGGATGCCAGCGAGGCCCCGATGGCGAAGAGCGCGCCGGGTGTCGCGGCGGCACCGAGCAGCGCAAGAAATTCGTTCATCGGTACGGGAATCGGCAGTTTGAGGCCGGACCATAGCAGGCCCAGCGTAATCGCCACGATCATCGGGTTCTTGACCAAGCCACGGCCCACGGTCTTGAGGATTGCGAGGCTCATCCGCCCGTCGCGCGAGCCGGTGATGAGAATCGTGATAAGCGAGGAAAACACGATCAGATCGACCGCGAGTGCCATCATCACAGGGCCGATCGCCTCTGGCCCCAGCAGCAGCGTGAGCATTGGTACGCCGAGAAAGCCCACATTACCGATCACTGCGCATTGCGCTTCGATCGCACTCACCTCGATATTGAGGCCCCGGAAATAGCAGACCAGCGTCGCGATGCCGTAGACGAACAGGGTCCCCCACAGATACGCCGCGACCAGACGCGTATCCCAGACTTCGGCCAGTGACAGGTTGGCGGAGAAATTGAACAACATCGCGGAAAGGGCGAAGTAGAACACGAATTTCGTCAGATAGGCCGTCGCTTCGGAGGTGAAAAACCGCGTGCGCCCGGCCCAATAGCCCAGCCCGATAAGCGCAAAAAAGGGAAGTGTTTTAAGGAAGATCGCCAACATGGCGCCACAGATAGCTTGGCAGCCTGACGCGCGCTAGTCAAAAACTCCGGCGATGCAGGCGGATAGGCCCTTGGAACTGAAAGGTTCAGTTTATATGCTGGACCCCTGTGCCGCAGGAGCCGCAATGATCCACCCGACCAATAATGCGATCCACCGCGGGCGCAAATATGCGCAGGTACTGGCCGGGGCGCAGCAGGTATTCATGGCGGACGGGTTTGAGGGTGCCAGCGTGGACGAGATCGCGCGCGTGGCGGAGGTGTCCAAGGCGACTCTCTACAAATACTTTCCCGACAAGAAGATGTTGTTCATGGAAGTTGCCAACAGCGAGTGCCAGCGGCAGGCGGCCGAAGCATTGGCAAAGATTGACCGCTCGGCGCCGCCGCGCGACGTGTTGGGACAGACCGGCCGCCATTTTGTCGGGTTTATCTCGAGCAAATTTGGCCAGCAGATCTTCCGAATCTGCGTGACGGAATCTGACCGCTTCCCCGAGCTTGGCCGCCGCTTCTACGACTCTGGTCCGGGGCTGATGCGGGTGGAAATAGCTGCCTATTTCGCACAGGCCTGCGCGCGAGGCGAATTGGTGATCGAAGATCATCTCATGGCCGCCGACCAGTTTGGCGAATTGTGTAAGGCAGGGCTGTGGATGCGCCTGATGTTTGGCGTTATCAAGGAGGTCACGCGGGTGGAGATCGACCGGGTGGTGGATCAGGCGGTAGATACTTTTTTAGCGAGGTACGGCACATGAGATACATGATTTTGGCGGGGCTGCTGCTGGCGGGATGCGGCGCGGCGACGGGGCCTGCACAGCGCAGTGCGGCTGCACCAGCGTCCGATACCTGCAACGCCGCCGCATATCAGGACCTGATCGGCCGCGATGCCGCAGCGGCCTTGGCACTGCCGGAGCCCAAGCGGCTCTACGGCCCGAACGATGTCGTCACGACAGACTTCAATCCCGCGCGGCTCAACGTGCAGCTGGACGGGATCGACAATGTCATTGCCGTCACCTGCGGTTAGGGCTTTGGCCGTTTGTCGATGATGCGGACGGCCTTCCCCTCCGAGCGCGGTACGGCGCCGATATCGCCGACATCGACATGTGCGCTGATACCGACAGACTGCTTGATCGCCGATGAAAGCTGCGCTTTAGCATCCGCGCGGCTCGTCTCCAGAACACCTGCATCCGAAACCTCGGTCAGGATGCGCATCTGGTCCATACGACCGGGGCGCGACAACTCGATCTGGAAGTGCGGGGCGAGGGCGGGCTGCTGCAAAATCAGCTCTTCGATCTGAGTTGGGAAAACGTTCACCCCGCGCAGGATGATCATATCGTCGCTGCGCCCCGTGACCTTCTCCATCCGCCGCATGCTCCGCGCGGTGCCCGCCAGCAGGCGCGTCAGATCGCGTGTTCGGTAGCGGATGATCGGAAATGCTTCCTTGGTCAGTGAAGTGAAAACCAGCTCGCCCCGCTCTCCCTCCGCCACAACGTCACCTGTCTCGGGGTTGATGATTTCCGGATAGAAGTGATCCTCCCATATGTGCAAGCCATCTTTGCTTTCCACACATTCCATCGAAACACCCGGCCCCATGACCTCCGATAGACCGTAGATATCGACGGCGTGCATGTCGAAGGCCTGCTCGATTTCCAGCCGCATGGCGTTGGTCCAAGGCTCGGCTCCGAAGATGCCCACCTGAAGCGAGCAGTCCCGCGGATCCAGTCCTTGTGCATTAAACTCGTCCAGAATGGAAAGCGCATAGGAGGGCGTGACGGTGATGCCCTTGGGCCTGAAATCCTCGATCAGTCGGACCTGTCGCGGGGTCATGCCGCCGGAGATCGGCACCGTACTGAGCCCCAGCGCATCGGCGCCCAAGTGGATGCCTAAGCCCCCGGTGAACAGACCGTAGCCGTAAGCGTTGTGTAGCATATCACCTGGACACATCCCCGCCGCGCGCAAGGAGCGGGCGACGACATTGCCCCAGTTCGCCAGATCACTTTCGGTATAGCCCACTACAGTCGGCTGGCCTGTGGTGCCCGACGAGGCATGGATCCGCTTTACGCGGTCCTGCGGCACGGCAAACATGCCAAAGGGGTAGTTATCCCGCAGATCGGTTTTGACGGTAAAGGGAAATTTCGCCAGATCGCTCAGGCTGTGCAGATCATCGGGATGCACACCTGCTGCATCAAAGCCGGTTTTGTAAAACGCCACGTTATCGTAGGCATGGCGCAGCGACCATTTCAGCCGCTTCAGTTGCAGCGCGCTAATTTCGTCTCGGCTTGCGATTTCGATCGGGTCGAGCGTGCTGCGGTCGGGTGTCAGATCTTTCATGCGGTGTCTCCCTCTTCGGGGAACACCTGCCCCCGGATGGTGCGGGACAGGCCGCGCATCGTGGCGATCATGCGCCCGTCACCGCCGGTGACCATCACATCATATACGCCAGACCGACCCGATAGTGCCGTCTGCGTTGCAGTTGCAGTCAGCAATTCGCCCGCCTGCCCGGGTGCCATGTAGGTGATCTGGTTTTGCTGCGCGAGCGTGATGCGATTGTAGCTGTTACAGGCAAAAGCGAAGGCACTGTCGGCGAGAGTGAAGATATAGCCACCGTGGCAGATGCTGTGACCGTTGAGCATCTGGTCGCCCACGCGCATGCTCAGGGTCGCGGCACCTGGTGCTATGTGCACGATTTCGATCCCCAGACTGCGGGTTGCGACATCGTTCGCTAGCATGGTCTCCGCCACTTTCTCCGCTCGTGCTTGTGGTGTCATGACTGCGCTCGAATACGTTTCATAATTTTTAGACCTTATCCGTATTTGTAACATGATCAAGCAATTTGATCCTGGGGGCTTGATTTGCGCCGCGCACAGGGCAACTCTTAAGAGCATGAATATACCCCACATCCCGACGAATAGCCCACAGGGTACAGGTGACAGCCGTGCGGTGGAGCAGATCGCCTTTCATCGCACCGAGCTGTCGGTCATCCTTTCGCTTTATGGGCGTATGGTCGCGGCAGGGGAATGGCGCGATTACGGCATCTCTTGCCTGCGCGAGGTCGCGGTATTTTCGGTGTTCCGCCGCACGGCCGAAATGCCGCTCTATCGGATCGAAAAACGCCCCAAGCTGCGGGCAAAGCAGGGCATGTACGCCGTGGTCGGAGTGGGTGGGCAGGTCCTGAAACGCGGCCATGATCTCAAATCGGTCCTCCGGGTGCTGGAGCGTAAACTGATCCGCGCGGTGGACTAGGCCAGCCTGCGGTGCGCCGTCACCGGACCATCTGTTTTCGCGATGCGTGCAATGGCGTCCTCGATCGGCTCGAACACGACGGCCATGGCGTGGGCATTCGCGTGGATCAGTGTGTCTTCGTCCCACACCAGCGCCACATGCCCCTTCCAGAACAGCAGATCGTTGCGCTGCGGTGTCGAGCCGTCTTCCAGCAGGGTGCCGAGGCTCTCCTCCTGAATGTCGCTGTCGGCGCCACAGGGGATATCGCAGGCCGTACAGGCCGCCTGCACCAGACCTGAGCAATCAATACCCCACCGGCTGTTGCCGCCCCAAAGATAGGGGGTGCCGGCATAGAGTGAGGCGATGTCCGCCGGATCATCCGCGTAATCGTCAAGCACTGTAATGTGCTGTCTGGGGACGAAGCCGTGCGAGGTGCGAATGAACCCATCCTCTTCGTCGAGGGCGGCCAGCAGGCTTCCGTGGCTTAGCGCGCAGCGGTCGATGGATTTCATGTTGGCGTTTTGGTAGCCGTGGCTGCCCGGCGCGCTGACCTTGTGGGTCGAGGCCTGCGGTTTGGCCAGTGAGGCGACGCCCACGAAGCCGCAATAACCGTCCGCTGCGGCCTGCACATAGGCCCAGCCCTCCTCGCGCCACAGGATCGTGACATCCGCGCCCAGCAGCAACTGCCGGTCGCGCGCGCCATTGGGTTTGCGCAGCAGGTTCACCACCCCGCGTCCGATCTGCGCGGCCTCAGTGAGGCCTGAAAAGTCGGGGTCGGGGGTCAGTCGGGGGTGGGTCATTTGGTCAAAATCCTGTCGAGTGCGTCTAGCAATGCGCGGGTGCCTTGGCCCACGCCCCCCTTTGCGCGCGCGGGGGCGGCAACGGGTTGCCAGCCGTATATGTCGAAGTGCGCATAGTTGCTACCTGTCACGAATCGCCGCAGGAAAAGAGCTGCCGTGATGCATCCTGCAAATCCGCCGGAGGGTGCATTATCCAGATCAGCCACCGCCGGTTCGATCATCTGCTCGTAGGGATCATGGAAGGGCAGGCGCCAGACCGGATCGGCCACTTTCGCCGCTGACGCTTCCAGGGCTGCGACAAAGCCTGCGTTGTCGCTGAAGTATGGCGCGAGATCGGGGCCGACCGCCACGCGCGCGGCGCCCGTCAGGGTCGCCATGGAGATGATCTGGTCTGGCGTCTCCTCATCCGCCAGCGCAAGGGCATCGGCCAGCACCAGCCGTCCTTCGGCGTCCGTGTTGTTGATCTCGACAGTCAGCCCCTTGCGCGAGGTCAGGATATCCTGCGGCCGGAATGCATTGCCCGAAATTGAATTCTCAACCGCCGGGATCAGAACTCGCAATTGTATCTGCATGCCCAAAGCCATGATCATATGGGCCAGCCCCAGCACGGCAGCAGCCCCACCCATATCCTTTTTCATCAGGCCCATGGAGGCGGCAGGTTTGATGTTGAGCCCGCCGGTGTCAAAGCATACGCCCTTGCCCACAAGCGTAAGCGTCGGGCCGGTGTCGCCCCAGCGCATGTCGATCAAACGCGGTGCGCGGTCGGCGGCGCGCCCGACGGCATGGATCATCGGCAGATTGGCGGTGAGCAGATCCTCCCCCACCGTCACCTCGATCCGAGCGCCGTGCGCCTCCGCCAAATCGCGGGCCGCCTGTTCCAGATCGGGCGGGCCCATATCTGAAGCGGGGATGTTGATCAAAGTCCGCGTCAGAGCCTCGCCGTTTGCGATGGCTTCGATGCGCGCGGCATCGATCCCTTCAGGGGCGATCAGATGCGCCGTCATCGGTGTGATCTTTTTGTAGCGGTCGAAACGGTAGCCGCTCAGCAGCCAGCCAAGCGCTTCTGCCTCGATCTGATCATCGGGGATGCCGTCCGCGATCCGGTAAGAGCCCGCAGGTAACTTGACGGCTGCCGCGGCCAGCGCGAAGCGCCCGCGTTTGCGTGTGGCCGGACTGCCGTAGCCGATCGCTGCAAGTGCTGGCATTTTGTCCGTTGCGGGCAGGGAGAAGGCCTGACCGATACCACCGTTAAACCCACTTGCCCGCGCCCAATCCGCCGTGGCCGGGGGCAGATCGTCGAGCCACGCCTCCGCGGCGTCTTGCGATACGATATGAAGGTCAACCGCGTCAGGCGCGTCATCGGCAAAACGTAAGGACATCGGGTTCAGGGCCTCTCAAGGAAAATCAGTCCCGAACCTATCCGATCCAGCCCCCGCTGCAAGCGCGCTCAGATGCTCAGATCCTCCATGGACCAGATTGCGGAGAGCGAGCACTCGCCAGTCCGCAGCATCCGCGACAGGGTGGCGGCAATGGCCACGGCATCTGCGGTATCGATGCAGATTGTCACATCCCCAGCGACCTTGGCGAGCCGGTGCATCCCGATCTGATCGGCGATGGCGATCAAGGAGCGGGCATTCTTGCGCAGGTGTACCAGATTATTGGCGCGCCAGAGGGCATCGCACTGCGCCATGCGCACTGCCAGTTCTTCCATCGCTCGGCAGACGACATTCTCCGCCCCGCTTTCGCCAAGTTGTGCATAGAGTGTGCCCAGCCTCACCTGATCCAGCTGAATATGCTCCGACAAACGGATATTCACGACGTTGTCCATCTCTCACCCCTTTTGATGCCCCCACGGCTGGAGATGCTTATGGGGAACAGGGGTTTTCAAATGGTTGCTGTGCTCGGGTGTTTTCTCTCGAATTCGGTGACAATTCAGGCTAACTGGGACCGAATGATTTTGGAGAACCTCGTTCCATGAAAGAGGCAAAACCCCTTCCGGGCTATTTGGTGCAGCGCTATCACGGCTGGAAAGCAACGACTTTTGCCGAGAACAGCGCGTGGTATCGCAGGCTTGCCAGCGACGGACAGCACCCTCGTGCGATGGTCATATCGTGCTGCGACAGCCGAGTGCATGTGACCTCGATCTTTGGCGCAGACCAGGGTGAGTTCTTTATTCACCGAAATGTTGCCAATCTCGTCCCTGCGTTTAAACCGGACGGCGCGCAGCACGGGACCTCGGCAGCGGTAGAATATGCCGTACAGGTTTTGGGGGTGACGCATCTCATCGTGCTGGGCCACTCGAATTGCGGTGGTGTGCAGGGCTGCTTGAACATGTGCGCCGGAAACGCGCCGGATCTGGAGGCGAAGGACAGCTTTGTCGGGCGCTGGATGGATATTTTGCGACCAAAATATGAGTTGGTCAAAGACATCGAAGATCCCGCCGAACAGCTGCGCCAGCTTGAAAAACATTCGGTCATGACATCACTTGAGAATCTGATGACCTTTCCGTGGCTCGCCGAGAAGGTGCAATCGGGCGACATTACCTTGCATGGGATGTGGACGGACATCGGCGAAGGTGGGCTCGAGTACTACAGCCCGGCCACGACAAAATTCGAGCCGGTCTAGTAGGGGCTCTCCGAATGGGCCTATGCCGCGCCACACTGTCGTTGGAATCATCCAACTATGACTGATTTCCTGAGCCTTGCAGGGCAAAACCTGCTGTCTCCGATCATTCTGAGCTTTGCCTTGGGCTTATTCGCCTCTCTCGCGCGATCCGATCTGAACGTGCCCGAGGCCGTGGCGAAGGGCATGTCGATCTATCTGCTTTTCGCCATCGGTTTCAAAGGCGGTGCGAGTGTTGCGTCCTACGGGCTGGACGCCCGCCTTGGCTTGTCGTTGCTTGCGGGCGTGGCGCTGTCGGCGCTGTTGCCGATCATCGCGTTCGGGCTGCTCAAGGTGATGACAGGGATGAGCCGCCTCGATGCGGCCGCAGTGGCGGCGCACTACGGCTCGATCTCGATCGTGACATTCGTCGCGGCGACCTCTGTGCTCGAAGGGAGGGGGATCTCGTCGGAGGGCTATATGGTTGCAGTTGCAGCGGCGATGGAAGCACCAGCGATACTCTCTGCGCTGTGGTTGATTTCGCGTGGCGGTGGCGATGGTGCCAAAGGAATGGATGGCACGCTGATGCGGGAGATCATGCTCAACGGATCCATCGTGCTGCTGGTCGGCGCTTTTGCCATCGGCTGGATCACGGGTGAGCAGGGTCTTCGGGAGATCGAGAGCTTTATCGTCAATCCGTTCAAGGGCGTCCTGTGCCTGTTCTTGCTGGATATGGGTCTTGTTGCGGGGCGGGGCCTGCGCGGCGGGGGAGGTGTGCTAACGCGAGGCGTGTTGGCCTTTGGTGTGCTGATGCCGCTCGTCGGCTCCGTCTTTGGCCTTGGCGCGGCCCTTTTGCTGGGGCTCAGCTCCGGCGGGGTGGCGCTCATGATGGTATTGTCGGCCTCCGCCTCCTACATCGCTGTGCCTGCGGCCATGCGGGTGGCCCTGCCAGAGGCGAACCCTTCGCTTTATCTCACGCTCTCTCTGGGCGTGACATTCCCCTTTAACCTGACCGTCGGAATTCCGCTTTATGTCGGGATCGCCATGGCCGTGACCGGAGGCTGACAGATGCAGACCCATAAAGCCAAGCGGGTGGAGATCACGATCGAAAACGTGATGGAATCGCGCCTTACAGATGCATTGCGAAAGGCCGGGGTTACAGGATACTCGGTGTTACCGGTGCTGGGCGGCTCTGGGCGCTCAGGGGCGTGGGACCGCGCAGGACAGGTAAGCCGGGCGCAGGGTATGGTCCAGGTCGTTTGCATCATCAAACCCGAGCGACTCGATGCACTGCTCGATGCTGCCTTTGCCGTGGTCGAGCGGCATATCGGCGTGGTGAGTGTGGTGGACTGCGATGTTTTGAGGGCTGAGCGCTTTTAACCTCAAGTTAACCATCCCTGCGCAAGATTTGGGTATGGAATTGGAAGCAGTCACTCTCAAACTCTCCCGCGAGCTACTGTCAGGCGCACAGCGCGTTGCCAGCGCGCGCGATGTGTCGATCGGGCATATGGTGCGCCAACTCCTCAAGCGGGAGGTGGAGCGGCAATTATCCGCAGACCGCAGCGAGGAGACGGGTCATCGTCTTGTTGCCGCGGTGCAGGCTTTGCTTGGCCGTGATCTGGCGGACGCGACCTGCTGGGATGATCTGGCGGAACGTCTGCGTCCGCATGGATACGAGCTGCGCCCCGACGAAAATGGCGCCACGCTCTATAAGAAAAGCTGCGGTACGCGCGTGTGCAAAGGATCAGAGCTCGGCTTTTCCTACGCTGCGCTCGTCAAGAGGTTTGGCAGCGAGATGGCGAAGCGGCCCGCCTGCTCAGCGAACAAAGGCGTGATGCCCGCCGGAAAGATAGACCCAACCCGCCAGATCATGCTGACCGGTCACTTCAAATCCGCCCGAAGCTGGCCGGATCTCGTCAACCGTCTGGCTTGGGAGGGAATGGAGCTGCGCCTTTCCGGCCCGGCGCTGGCGATCCATATTGCCGCGACCGGCAGGCATCTGTGCAATTCAGATGCTGTCGGTCCCGACTACGCGGGTCTGGAAGCCCGCTACGGCAAGCCGCTGCCGGTCTGGACACAGGACGTGCTGCCCGCAACCGATGACGGCAGTGCTGTGCGGATCGAGCGTTCCTAGATTACCGCAGCACGGTGCCATCCGGCCAGCGGATGGTCTGTGCAATGCGGAAATCCTGCGAGGCATTCGCTGCAAGTGAGATATCCCACTGCACCAATCCGCGCCGGTCCTCCACGTCTGTGGCACTGGGCTGTGGTTGTGCCGTCCATTCGATCATCAGATCATCCTGCTCGCTGTAGGGCAGTGCTTCCCTGACTTCGATATTCCAGGATTTCGTGCCCAAATTCTCCACCGTCATCAGCACTTCTTGTGTCTGCGCATTGCTGCGGCTGATCAGCCCGCGATCCCCTTCGCTGCGATCGAGCACGATATGGGTGAGCTGTAATTCCTCGAGTGGTCCGAAGGCCTGTGTGAAGGTGCCGCCCGCAGGCACGGCTTCAAAGCCGCTTTGACCTACCATCGTACCATCGACATAAATCTGCGCCCGCCGCGCTGCCAGCAACGGCTCCATGCTTTGGTTGGTCGCTTCGGCCATCAAAAACGCAGTGCTGTCGCGGGCGGGTACGGCACGGGCAAACACGCGCGCGTCAAATTCCAGCGCATCGAGCTCGATCCGAGCACCCTCCGCATCCCGTGCGACACTCAACGGGGTGGGGAGGGTGTAGGTTACGCCGGGACCGTCGAAGTTGGGTTGCGGCGCCTCGGCTTCCATCATCACCGGCGGTGCTCCCGTCGCATCGGCGCTCAGGCTGTTCATGGAACGCTCGACCTTTGCGCGTTCCTGCGGATCCTCGAAGCGGACGAGCGGCGGGTAGAGCTCGGATGGCACAATCTGGCCACTGGGTGAAAGCGTCGAGAGCGTCAGGCTCACGTTCTCCCAGTTCTCGCCGCTGTTCTGGGTAATCAATGCGGCGCGGCGCAGGGTCACGGCATCGGCGTCCGAGCGGGTAAGGACAACATCATAGGTCGGCTGCCATGCGGCGTTCACCGGATAGCTGATCGAGGCCAGGACTTGCCCGGCCTCCGCCGCAGTGATGGAGAGCGCCAACAGCGTCTTCGGCTCTGCGGGCGGCGTGAGCGCAGCAAGGGCTGCACGGGCGTCGGCAAGCTCCTCTTCCAGATCTTTGCGCCCGTCTTCTATATCGCGCATACGGCGCAGCCCTGCGATCTGTGCCTGCGTCGCTTCCAGTGTCTGCGCCTCGATCATCTGGCCAAGCGCGGCCAGGGCCTCTGACGTGGACGGCAGCGTGGCACTGGACGAGAGCCCTTGTAGAAATGTAAGCCGTGCTTCGGCGGCGCGTGCGGCGAGGCCCGCATCCTGTGCGGCATCGGCCAGATTGGTCAGCGCGCGCTCTGCAGCGTCGATCCGTGCCTTGGCTTCACTGACCGCCGCGCTCTCGCCGCCTTGCTGCGGTGGCAGCGCATCGGTGCGCAGACGCGTGCCGCCAAGGGCCGCACCTGAAAGGGTGACGCGCAGACTGTCCGCATCGATCCATTGGGGCAGATCAGGCAAGACAAGCTCGTGCGCGCCTGCGCCGACGTCGATCACTACATCGCGGGTGACCATGGCGAAATCGTTGTAGATCGTCACGGCTGTCGGAGCGGAGCTGATGGTGAAGGTATCGGCGAAAGCAGGCAGCGGCAGGGCCGCAAGAGCGAGGTAAAAGAGGCGCATGAGGGGAGGGGCCTTTTGTTCGGAACTAGCATGCCCTGCAGTACTGCAAAGAAAAAGGGGCACCCGCGCAGGGTACCCCTTTTTGACGTTCGGTTTGGGCGGAAATCAGCCTTTCTTGAGGCACTCGCGGCCCAAGAGTTCGGCGATCTGCACGGCGTTCAACGCCGCACCCTTGCGCAGGTTATCGGAGACGCACCACAGGTTGATC
The DNA here is from genome assembly GCA_024636395.1 of Sulfitobacter sp. GTDB lineage: Bacteria > Pseudomonadota > Alphaproteobacteria > Rhodobacterales > Rhodobacteraceae > JAGXHD01. The sequence continues at coordinate 16,674 of JAGXHD010000088.1, read as the reverse complement.
CCGTTATCGATGGTGCTGTCCTGACGGATGCGGCTGATGAAGGTCGCGAAGTCGCCGACACATTCGATGGGCGTGACGTAGCCGCCGTCCTCGCGTTTGTCGATCACCATGATGCCCGGTGCCTCTCGCAGGATATCGCGGGCCTCGTTCTCGTCCAGATGATCCTCGAATTCGATGTTGATGGATTCAGAATGGCCCACAAAGACAGGCACACGCACGCAGGTGGCCGTGACCTTGATCTTCTTGTCGAGGATCTTCTTCGTCTCGACGACCATCTTCCACTCTTCCTTGGTATCGCCGCTGTCCATGAAAACATCGATCTGCGGGATCACGTTGAAGGCGATCTGCTTCTGGAACTTGTTCGGCGGCACGTCCGTCACGGGATTGTAGATGCTCTTGGTTTGGTCCCAAAGTTCGTCGGCGCCTTCCTTGCCCGCACCGGACACGGATTGATAGGTGCTCACCACAACGCGCTTGATCGTGGCGCGGTCGTGCAATGGCTTGAGCGCCACCACCATCTGCGCGGTGGAGCAGTTGGGATTGGCGATGATATTCTTGTTGGAATACTGGTGGATCGCCTCGGGGTTCACCTCCGGTACGATCAGCGGAATGTCCGCGTCATAGCGGTATAGCGACGAATTATCGATCACGATGCAGCCCGCCTTTGCGGCGTGGGGGGCATACTTCTTGGTCGCTTCCGAGCCCACGGCGAACAGGGCCATGTCCCAGCCGGTGAAGTCAAAGGTGTCGAGGTCCTTCGTCTTGAGGGTTCTATCGCCAAAGCTGACGTCCGTTCCGAGTGACCGGCGGCTGGCAAGCGCCACGATCTCATCCACGGGGAACTGGCGCTCGGCCAGAATATTCAGCATTTCGCGGCCCACATTGCCAGTGGCACCCACGATCACGACGCGATAGCCCATCTCGATTACTCCAGAATATATGATTGATGGTGGGGGGCTGTTATACCGCTTTGGGCGCGGGGGAAAGGGTTTCCGCTTTATCGGGCTTTGTGTCGGTCGAGAACAGATAGAGCACCAGACCAAGCGCGAGGATCGCGGAAAAGAAAACGAAGATCAGGAAAAAAGGATAGGCCTCCCATTCCGCTGCGCTGGTGCTGGCGTAGATACGGCCGGTGATGAACTGTGCAGCGCCTACGCCGCCGATGCTGCACAGGTTTAGCAGCGTTACGCCGCGTCCTACCAGATGGCGGGGCAGAAGGCTACGCCCGTGCGACATGATCGCTGGATAGGTAGAGCCGAAAAAGCCGATGGCGCACATCAGCAAAGTGACCGTGAAGGCAGAGGCTTCGATCAGCACGATCAATCCGACGGTGGAGACCAGCACGCCGCAACTTCCCACGAAGATCACCCACTTGCGCGTGCCAAACAGGCTATCGAGCGGGCTGTAGACCATTGGCCCGATGACCATCGCGATACCCATGGCAAGCGTGGCCTGACCGATCAGGCGCGGCTCCGCGCCCAGCACCTCCGTGAGGTATGGCCCGATCCACAGACCGCGCAACGCGCCGACCTCGGCATAGCTCACCAGCATCAGCGGGAAGATGAACCAGAGCGCCCGGATGCGCAGAACCTCGGCAAAGCTGCCCTTTAGGGCGGCAGGCTCCTTGAGCGGATCGCGCACCGTAAACCAGATCCCGGAAGCCGTGGCGGCGGCAATCGCGCTGAGGCCCCCGAGAGCCGCGCGCCAGCCCATCGTTTCCGCGGCCAGTGTCGTGGGGTAGGATGCGACGATATTTCCCAGCGTGCCCACCCCCACCATGAGAGCGGCGAGAAATGCAAAGCGCGCGGGCGGATGATCCAGCGCAAAGATATAGTAGGACGCCATCAGAACCGGCGCGCAGCCAACCCCGATGAGCGCCATTGCGATGGCCACATGCGCCGGGGTCGTCGCAAGCGCAAAGAGTGCTGCGCCGCCTGCACCGCCTACCATTAGAAGCGATGCCGCCGTTCGGCGCGGTCCGACTGTGTCCAGCGCCCAGCCGATGGGCAGTTGCATTGCCGCAAACGTCAGAAACCACATGCCCGACGCAAGGGCCAGATCCTCTGGGCCTGCGCCTAGATCGCTGGCCAAAAAGGGGCTCAAAACGGCGAGAAAGGCACGGAAGAACTGACTCAGGATATAGGCAAGAGCCAGAAGGGCGATGCCGATATTCATGGGGAGATCATCCCTTGGTGGTTTGCCATTTTTGCGCGAGCGCCCGCGCGGCCTGCCCCAGCAGCAGAACATCGGCGCCAACGGCGACGAATTGCGCGCCTGCCGCGATGGCGTCGTTCGTCATCTCGTCGCGTGTCGACAGGATACCGGGTGCTTTGCCCGCCGCCTTGATCCGCGCCAGCGCGTCCATGATTGCCGTTTGGACTTCGGGATGATCGGCGTTGCCCATATGTCCCATGTCAGCTGCCAGATCGGCAGGGCCGATAAATACACCGTGCACACCTTCTACTGCCAGAATTTCATCGAGGGCGGCCAGCCCGCGCCGGTTTTCGACCTGCACCAGTAGGCAGATCTGTGCATCTGCCGTTGTGCCGTAATCGGCAATGGTGCTGAACCGCGAGGCCCGTGTCAGCGCGTAGCCCACACCGCGATCGCCGTGCGGCGGATAGGTCACATCGCGCACCAGTTGGCGCGCCTGATCGGCACTCTCCACCATGGGCACCAGCACCGTCTGCGCTCCGGCGTCCAGCACCTGCTTGAGCATGTATGTCTCGCCCACGGGCACCCGCACGACAGCATGCGCCTGCGTCGCGGCCAGCACCTGCAACTGCGACAGGATAGAACGCAGATCGTTCGGCCCGTGCTCCCCGTCCACCACAAGCCAATCGAAACCGGCCTGTCCCATCATCTCGGCGGAGTAGGCATCAGCCAGCGCAATCCAGCAGCCGAACTGCATTTCACCGTTGGCGAGTGCTTGTTTGAAGGAATTGACGGGGACGGGCATGGGTGGCTTCCTTGATCCAATTTGCCGCACCACCCTATCGCTGCTGGCATGCGATTGACCAGAGGCTAGAGTACCTTGATCACGTCCTTGTCTATCGCCAGCATATAGCCCCGCCGCGCGATATTCTTGACCAGCAATTCGCTCACCATCTGGTTGCCAAGCGTGTCGCGCAGGCGTTTGATCCGTGTGGCGCCCGCCGCCTCGTCACAATCACTGGCGTCACGGCCCGAGATCACGCCCTCGATCTGGCTGCCTGTCATGATGTCATCGTCCATCCGGGCCTCCGCCAGGACGGCCAGTGTTTCCATCGCTGCAGGCGTCAGGGAGAAACCGAGGTTGTTTAGATATACCTTGTTCTCTTCGCGGCTGATGAGCAACGAGGAGACCTGAATTCCCGTTCGCTCGATCTGGGCCATGCAGCGGTTGAAGGTAATGAGCAGCATCAGCAGCAGAACGGCGGCCACCAGCATTGCAGCGGCGAAGATCAAAAGGACTCCGATCAGAACGCGGTAATTGGTCAGCGTGTCGGAAAATGCGGTGCCCGACTGGGCGAGGATTTCCAGTAGCTTGATCTCTGCGGCTGAGGTGAGATTGTCATTCTCCATGAAAATCCGCTCGACCCGCGCATTGAACGCGTTTGCATCGGGCAGCGCCCAAAAGAGCACGATGGCCCCGATTGCGAGCAAGCCCGCGACCACACTGATGCCGAGGATGACAAAGCGGCCACCGCTGCGGCGCATATCAGAAGCGGAGGAAGTTTGATCCGGCACTATCTTTCCTTTGCGCAAGTCCCTCGGGGCCGAAAACCGACACCACATTCAACAGGGTCCAGCCCTGCGCGCTGAGGCGCTGGGCGAGTTGGGCCTGCGCGGCAGCCTTGGAGCACTGCCCGCTCACACTGGCCACACCATAGTGGAGCCGGAGGGGGCTGTCCTGTTTGGCTTTGTAATCGGCGTAGCAATCGGCGGCAAAGGCCGGGCTTGCCGAAAATCCGGCAAAGCTGGCCAAGGCCGCGGCGCAAAGGAGGAGACGTGTGTGTTTCATACACCGACGATGCGTTTTTCTCCACCGATATACAATATCCGGCTCCGCTGGTCGGTACCGTTATTTGATAACACGGCGCTGTTATTGCCTGTCGCGATCTGGCGGCTTCAGGGTGGTTCTACACTGCAGCACGCCCAAAGCGCGCCGCCCTTGCCCTCAGAAGGAATACTCTCATGAAGTTTATCTTGCCTTCCCGATTTATCGGCACTGTCACGGCCGCTGCGATTGCCCTGACGGCCTTCACCTCCGTACCCGCTTTCGCCGATACCGACCGCAACAACCGGAACGTGCGTGCCATCGCGACGATCATCGGCCTCGCTGCTGTCGCAAAAATCATCCACGATAACGCAAAGGACGACAAGGAAGTCATCATGCCACGGGACGTCGTGCGCCCCAGAGATGTCGTGCGGCCAAGGGGTCATGGGTATGTCGAGCCACAGCCCCTGCCGCGCCGCGTAGATACGCGCCTGTTGCCCGGCCAGTGCCTGCGCAGTTTCCAGACGCGGCGCGGTCAGGTGCGCATGTTTGGCCAGCGCTGCCTCGAGCGCAATTACAGGTATGTGAATCGCCTTCCGTACAGCTGTGCGCAGACGATCCGGACTGACCGGGGCAACAGTTCCGGCTATGATGCGCGCTGCTTGCGCCAGAACGGCTACCGCCTCGCGCGCGGCTAATATCGGAATTCGGCATGGGCGTATCACCCGTCGCGCCGATCCCCGTGTGGCACTACCGCCGCATGGGTCAGGGAAGGGAGGGATGTTCGGGCATCTCTCCCTTTTCTATTCTGCCGAGGCGGCGCGATCATTTTCGGTTGCGCCTGAAGCCCGCATCCGCTTTTCCGGTGCGCATGAAACCTGATTACTCATTCGAAACGGCTGCGGCAGCGCGCGGCTTCTTGCGCATCGCCGGGGTCGACGAGGTGGGACGCGGCCCGCTGGCCGGACCCGTGACTGCCGCAGCTGTGGTGCTGGATCCCGCACGCATCCCCGAGGGGCTCAACGATAGTAAAAAGCTCTCCGCCAGGGCGCGTGAAGTGCTTTATGGTCAGATCATGGAGGTCGCGGATGTGTCCATCGCCCACGCCAGCGTAGAGGAGATTGAGGAGCACAACATCCTGCGCGCCAGCCACATCGCGATGGTGCGTGCGCTGGAAGGGCTCAAGACACCCGCAGACTACTGCCTGATCGACGGCAACATGATACCGCGCGGCCTGTCGATCCCCGCCGAGACGATTATCAAGGGTGACGCCCGGTCCGTGTCCATTTCGGCGGCCTCAATTATGGCTAAAATATGTCGGGATTATGTCATGTTGTCCTTGGCGCAACAGCACCCCGGATACGGCTGGGAGACGAACATGGGATATGGATCAAAAAGACACATGTCTGCGCTTCAAGAATTGGGCGTAACCCCACACCATAGACGTTTGTTCAAGCCCGTACACAACATCTTGTGGCAAGATTAATTGTTAAAACATTGATTCAAAAAACAAATTGACCACGAATCACTCTGCGGCCATCTTAGGCATCAACCAACGAGTGCAAAAAATGCACCGGGGACAGAGGCAGAGTTATGACAGTAAAGACCAAGGAAGCGCAGGCGCTTCCCCTTAACACGATCCTGGGCGGCGACTGCATCGAGGTGATGAACTCATTGCCTGAAGCGAGCGTCGATCTGATCTTCGCGGACCCTCCCTACAATCTCCAATTGCGCGGTGATCTGCACCGGCCCGACAATTCCAAAGTCGATGCCGTTGATGACCACTGGGACCAGTTCGACAGTTTCGCAATTTATGACAAGTTCACGAAGGCATGGCTGAAAGCCGCTCGCAGCCTGCTCAAGCCAAATGGGGCGATCTGGGTGATCGGCAGCTATCACAACATCTTCCGTGTCGGCGCTGCCTTGCAGGATCAAGGCTTCTGGATTCTCAACGATGTGGTCTGGCGCAAATCCAACCCGATGCCGAATTTTCGCGGCAAGAGGTTTACCAACGCCCATGAGACGATGATCTGGGCCGGTAAGAGCGAAACCAGCAAATACACCTTCAACTATGAGGCACTCAAAGCGCTGAACGAAGGGATCCAGATGCGCAGCGATTGGGTTCTGCCAATTTGCAACGGCCATGAGCGGCTGAAAAACGATGACGGCGATAAAGCACACCCGACGCAGAAGCCCGAAAGCCTTCTGCACCGCGTGCTGGTCGGGTCAACCAACCCCGGCGATGTGATCCTCGACCCATTCTTTGGCACTGGCACCACGGGTGCCGTGGCTAAGATGCTGGGCCGGGACTTCATCGGGATCGAGCGTGAGGAGGAATACCGCAAGGTGGCCACCAAGCGCATCGCGAGTGTTCGTAAATTCGACAACGACGCACTTCAAACCACGACCTCCAAACGCGCCGAGCCGCGCGTGCCGTTCGGCCAGCTGGTCGAACGCGGCATGCTCCGCCCGGGCGAAAACCTCTATTCCATGAACAACCGTCACAAAGCCAAAGTGCGCGCCGATGGCACCCTGATCGGCGCTGACGTTAAAGGCTCCATCCATCAGGTCGGTGCCGCCCTCGAGGGCGCGCCCAGCTGTAACGGGTGGACATACTGGTGCTATAAAAAAGAAGGAAAAAGCGTCTCGATCGACGTATTGCGCCAGCAGATCAGAGCGGAAATGCAAGCCTGATCCACCCCTAAGAATTCGAACACCGCCAGTGTCACCGCGCCCTCCACAGGAGGGACCGCGCTGCTGACACTCACCTTGGCCCCGCCTCAACTGGCGGGGCTTTTTTTATAAGATGGCGAATGTGCCAAGTTAGAACGCGGCTATGATGATAGAAATCAATGTTACGGCGGATCCGATCATCACACGTTTGAGTGCATGTGTCAGTGCTTAGGGCTTGGGGGGATAATTATTGGGATGCTTGAATAATGCCGACCAACCGTTCCGAAGAATAAGCCGTGCATAACTGGCCATAGATAACACAATGAGCAACGCCCGCATGATTTTGGGCACAATGCCGAGGGCAAAAGCGGGTTCTACATACGCTTAACAACGCTACCACGCCCTAAAAATCTTGACAATAATCACGCCTGCCGGCGCGGATTCTTATCGCGTTTCAAGTGCCGATCAACTGACGCGCTCTCGCTTGCGCAACCCGTTGCGCAGCGCCTGTTCGACGTAGCGCACACCAAAATCGGCCTTGTTCACCACGTAAAGTACGCCCGCAGAAGCTGCTTTTTCCCAAATGAAAGGTGTGGGCCAGTCGCTCACCATGATCACGGGAATCCTCGCGTGCTTAGGATTGGCCGCCAGCTCCAGTGCAAATTCCGCACCGATCCCATCGGGGAGATTGTTGTCCAGTAAAATCAGGGATATTTCGCCAGCGTCGAGCGCGATGCGGGCAGATTTCAGGGTTGGGGCCACTTTAACCTGCATTTTGCCGCCCGCGCGTATGACCACGCGTGTCATCATCTGCTGGTAGAATTGGCTGTCTTCGACAATAAGGCAGGTCGCCCCCTCCGACAGATCTGTTGCGGCGTATTGGTGCATCCGAATCCCCTGAGTACTAAGCTACAGGTCCTGTATCGTGCCAAGGAGTTAAGATGCGTTTAGCGGGGCAGCGGCGTCTCGGCGCGATTGTAGGCCTGCCAGTCCGTGACCTCGGGATAATACTGAGAACGCCAGTGGCGAACGCGCGGGTTCATCACCCGTCGCCACAGCGGCGGCATCATCGCCAGCATGGTCATCATCGGATAACCGAACGGCAGTTGTGGCGCCTCGTCAGGCCCGTATGTTTGGAGAACCGGAAACCGGCGATCTGGTTTGTAATGATGATCCGAGTGCCGTTGGAGATTGATCAGCAGCCAATTGGACGCTTTTTGTGTCGCGTTCCAGCTGTGATGTGGCTGGACATGCTCGTATTTACCGTTTCCCAAATGCTTGCGGGTCAACCCGTAGTGCTCGATGTAATTCACAAGCTCCAGCTGCCAGATGGCCACGCCCGCCTGCACGATGAACAGTCCCACGCCTGACCAGCCGCCAAGGGCGAAGGCCAGCGCAAAAAATACCGCCTGAAGGGCCCAGTAGCGCCAGAACGGATTGCTGAGATCTGTCCACGGGTGCGACTTGCGGGCCAACATAGCTTTTTCCGCACGGAACGCGCTGATCCAGCACTCGCGCAGCACGCGGGGGTAATAGCGGTGAAACCCCTCGTTGTAGCGTGCGGTGACCGGATCGCGCGGTGTCGCGACATAGCGGTGATGAACCAGCAGATGCTCTGAGCGGAAGTGTGAATAGAGTACCATCGCCAGAAGCAGATCGGCCATCCAGCGCTCCAGCTTGCTTTTCTGGTGCATCAGCTCGTGAGAATAATTGATCCCGACAGTGCCTGTAATCACGCCTACGCCGAAGAAAACGCCGATCCGCTCGAGTGTGCTCAGATGCTCCGCCTGCGGGACGTACCACAGCAGGCTCGCGAGAAGCGCGAGTTGCACGGGTGCCCAGACAACGGTGATCGTCTTGTACCAGTAAAGATCACGATCCTGCACGGATAGATCTGCGTTTTCGGTGTTCAGCCCCAAGGCGGCGTCGAGCGCGGAAAAAAGGTACCACGTCACCACCGGAACCAGCAGCAGCCACCAGCCGCCGTAAAGCGCTGCGACCCACGCCAGCGGGACCAAGCCAAGCGAAAGCCAGAATGGTAACGCACGGCTGAACTTTGCCAGCTCGGAGGGCGGTATCGGCGGGGCGGTATCGGTCATGGTCGCAGCCTTGTTTCTTTGAGGACTATAGCAGAGTACCGCCTTCTGTCCCATGTGGCGTAGCGTCCGAGCGCAGCAGGTCGAAAGCCTTGCGCATCACGGTTGGTAAATCGGAGGGGCAGAAAGCATCGGGCTGCTTGAACGAACCCCTGTGGGGCGTGCAGTCTTGCGCGAGATCGGCTGTCATCACGCGCAGGATCAGGTGAAAATGGGTGAAGGTGTGGCGCACATCGCCCGGGCTTGCGCTCCACTTGCCCTGCGCCGGTGGATCACTTTCGGGATGGGGCAAGCCCGCGTCGACCCAATCTGAGCCGGGCCATCCCAGCATCCCACCGAGCAGGCCCTTTTCGGGCCGCGTTTCCAGTAGCCATGCGCCGTCTTTGCGCCGACCCAGATAGACTGTGCCATGGCGGACCGGCTTGGCTTTTTTCGGCGTTTTCCGCGGCAGTTCGGCCGCCGTCCCCGCCGCGCGTGCGGAACAGGGTGTCCGCCATGGACAGATTCCGCAGGCGGGCGATTTGGGGGTGCAGATCGTAGCCCCCAGATCCATAACAGCCTGCGCATAATCCCCTGGGCGCACTGCGGGCGTGTGTTTGTCCGCTTGGATCATCAGCTGCGGTTTTGCCTCGGGCAAGGGTGTGTGCAGGTTATAGATCCGCGCCATAACCCGCTCCACATTCCCGTCGAGCACTGCATGCGGCAGATCGAATGCGATGGAGGAGACGGCTGCGGCGGTGTAGGGCCCGATGCCGGGAAGCCTCAGCAGCGCCGCGTGATCTGCGGGAAATACGCCCTCATGCTCAGCCACCACTGCTCGGGCGCATTTCAGCAGATTGCGCGCCCGCGCGTAGTATCCAAGCCCGGCCCATTCGCCCATCACGTCTGCATCCTCGGCTGCCGCCAGATCGCGGACCGTGGGCCAGCGCGCGATGAACCTGCGGAAGTAGTCCCGGACCGTGGCAACGGTGGTCTGTTGAAGCATGATTTCGCTCAACCAGATGGCGTAGGGATCCGGGCGCACGCCTGCTTTGCGCGCCTGCGGCGAGACGCGCCAGGGCATCTCGCGCGCGTGGAGGTCGTACCACGCCAGCAGGGTTGCAGCTATGTTATCATTCTCACGCACAGTTTATGAACCAATCCTGAATTGCCATGGTGGCAGGGCTGCCGCCTTGCGCTATGATCTTTGTAGACCCACATAGCGTGGTACGCCTCGAAGGGCTACCACCCGAGCCAGAAAGCACGCACAGCATCATGCCGCCGCCTCGCCGCACCACAACGAAGGGCTTCGCCCGCACTGCCAGTCTGCTCACCGGGAAGATCCGCAAGGTATCCGAGGGCCGCGGGTTCGCGCAATCGCGTCTGCTGACCAACTGGGCTGAGGTCGCGGGAGAGGAAGCGGCTGCGATCTCGCGGCCAGTGGAGGTATCGTACGGTCGGGGCGGGATGGGGGCGACGCTGACGCTGCTGACCACTGGGGCAAATGCGCCAGTACTTGAAATGCAAAAGGAGCAACTGCGCGCACGCGTTAATGCCGTCTACGGCTACAATGCAATCGCGCGTGTGCGGGTCACGCAGACGGCGGCGACAGGCTTCGCCGAGGGCCGCGTAGCGTTCGAGCATGCGCCGAAGAAAGCCGACCCGGCACCCGATCCCGCGATAAGGGCCAAAGCCACTCAGACAGCATCGAGCATTGGCGACGAAAGCCTGCGCGATGCCCTTGCGCGGCTGGGCGAGAACATATTGAACAAGAACAACCGCTGAGCGTTCGACCATCGCGTTCGTAAAACCGACACTGAAAGAAGGAACATACCCATGAACCGCAGAAACATCCTCTTGGGCGGCGTTGCCGCCATCGGCCTTGGCGGCTGGTACATGACCAGCAACCGCAGCAGCACCATGGTCGCCTTCCCAGATGCGCCCCTGCCGGGTGCGGCCAATGCACAGACGACGAGCGGCGAGATCGACACATCGGGTGTGCAGGATATGATTGCGGGCAATCCTGATGCGACCGTGGAGATCATCGAATACGCCTCCTTCACTTGCCCCCATTGCGCAACCTTCCACAAAGGCGCTTACAAGCAGTTGCGTGAAGAATACATCGACACGGGCAAGGTCCGCTTCGTCTACCGCGAGGTGTTCTTTGACCGTTTCGGCCTGTGGGCATCATTGGTGGCGCGCTGTGGCGGACCTGAGAAATACTTTGGTATTGCAGATCTGATCTACGCCGGTCAGGACCAGTGGACCCGTGCTGGCGAACCTGCCGCTATCGTCGAGGAGCTGCGCAAGATCGGTCGTCTGGCCGGGCTGGACAACGACACGCTGGAAGCATGCCTGCAAGACGCCGAGCAGGCGCAGACTCTGGTCGCATGGTATCAGCAAAACGCCGAAGCTGATCAGATCGACAGCACGCCGAGCTTCATCATCAACGGGAAGAAATATTCCAACATGAGCTACCCCGATATGAAGGCGATCATCGACGAAGCGTTGGCCGGCTGATGGCCTCGCCGCTCGCAGGGCTCAAGGTGATCGAGCTGGCGCGTGTTCTGGCGGGCCCCTGGGCCGGCCAGACGCTGGCCGATCTGGGCGCGGAAGTGATCAAGGTAGAGAGCCCCGAAGGCGATGATACCCGCCAGTGGGGCCCGCCCTTTGTGGAGCGGGGGGACGACCGGTCGGCCTCCTATTTCCATTCGGCCAACCGGGGCAAAGCCTCTGTCACCGTTGACCTGCGCACGGACGCGGGGCAGGCAAAACTGCTCGCCCTGCTGGAAGATGCCGATATCCTGATCGAGAACTTCAAAACGGGCGGCCTCGCAAAATACGGCATGGATTATGCAACACTCAGCGGCCGCTTCCCCAAGCTGATCTACTGCTCCATCACCGGTTTTGGCCAGACCGGCCCCTATGCCCACCGTCCGGGCTATGATTTCATCATACAGGGCATGTCGGGTCTGATGTCGATCACCGGAGAGCCGGATGGCCCGCCGCAAAAGCACGGTATGGCGATCACGGATATCTTCACCGGCATCTATTCCACAACCGCAATTCTGGCAGCAGTCCATCAGCGCACGACAACGGGCGTAGGCCAGCATATCGATATGGCGCTTCTGGATTGCGCTGTCTCGATCACCGGCAATCAGGCGATGAATTACCTTACGACCGGCACCCCGCCGACGCGGTTGGGCAACGCCCATCCGAACCTCACACCCTATGAGGTTTTCGAGACATCCGATGGCCACATCATCATCGCTACAGGAAATGACGGACAGTTCCGGCGGCTGTGCTCGCTTTTGGGTATGCCCGAGATGGGCAGCGATCCGGCTTACATGAAAAACGCCGACCGCGTCGCCAATCGCCCGGCAATGAACACAGCTCTGTCTGCGGCGACACGTCTACACACGCGCGACGATCTGCTCGCCCTTTGCGAAGCGAACACTGTGCCCGCAGGTCCGATCAACACGATGCAGGATACGTTCGACGATCCGCAGGTCAAAGCGCGGGGAATGCAGATCGAGCTGGACGGCGTGCCGGGGATCAACTCGCCGTTCAAGTTTTCGGGGGCGGAGCTATCTTTGCACCGACCCGCGCCAATGCTGGGCGAGGACAACTGAAGAAGCGGCTTTGATCTAGGGCGTGCCAGAGGCCAGTTTTTTCAAGGCGTCCCAAAGCGGGTTCTGCTCCGGTATTTTCAGCCTCACCGGCAGGGTGATCACTTTCATCCGGAACGCGGGTGGAAGGCGCACTGCGTCTTTTTCCGTTGTGACAAGCTGCGCCCCCCAGGCGCGGGCATCCGCTTCGAGTCTGCCCATCAGCGCGGAGGTGAGTGGCTGGTGGTCCACCAGTGGCTCCGCGTGCACCAGCGTGGCGCCAAGACCGCGCAATGTGGCAAAAAACTTCTCGGGATGCGCGATCCCCGCAAAGGCCAACAGCGGCGTATCGGTCCAGTCCATGCCCGTTTGGAGGGGAACGAGTGCGGCGCGGATATGGGGCAAGCCTTCGGGGAGCAAAGTGGTATCAAAGCTTTCCTGTGCTGCTTCCTCGCCAATCGACAACAGCAGATCGGCGCGTGCCAGTCCGGTCCCGACGGGCTCACGTAGTGGCCCTGCGGGCAGGCACAGGCCATTGCCGAACCCCTTGGCGGCATCCACCACGACAATACTCAGATCATAGGCCAGCGAGGGGTTCTGGAAGCCGTCGTCGAGGATTATCGCTTTGGCGCCCGCCTCTTGTGCAGCGCTTGCTCCGGCGGCACGGTCCTTAGCGACCCAGACCTCGGCGAAGGCAGCCAGCAGCAATGGCTCATCGCCAACCTGTGCAGCCGTGTGGCTTGCAGGGTCGACGCGCACCGGCCCTTCCAGCGTCCCGCCATAGCCGCGAGAGACAATGTGTGGCTCCATATAAAGATCGCGCAGGCGCTCCGCGATAGCGATCACGGTGGGAGTCTTACCGGTGCCGCCTGCGTTGATGTTGCCCACACAGATCACCGGCACATCCATCTTCCGGTACGGTCCATTGGACAGCCTGCGCGCTGTACCGCGGGCATAAAGTGCGCCCAATGGCTGCAGCAGCCGTGCCCTAAGCCCCGGTTTGGGTCGGTGCCAAAAATCAGGTGCCCGCATTAGCTTACACCGCGCTGGGTATCGAGTGTGTCCTGCACCAGATCGGTAATCCGGTCTGTGAGGGCGGCGCCCTCGCTCACGACATCCCAGCCGGCATGGGCCATCAGGGCCGCCTGATCGGGCGCTACCAGCCGCGACACGGCCATTCCCAGCGCAGCGCTGTCATTGATAATTCGTGCCGCCCCCGCTGCGGCGAGACGTGAATAACTTTGCAAATGGCGCCCCACGCGCGGCCCGTAGAGCACCGCAGATCCGAGAGCGGCCGCCTCCAGCGGATCGACGCTGCCGCGTCCGGCGACCAGTGAGCCACCAAGAAACGAGACGGGCGCCACACGGTAGAACAGTCCGATGTCGCGTGGATCCTCCGAGATGAGTATCTGCGTGGTCTCGTCGGGGTAATTGCCGTCATCCCAGTTCAGCACCCTGAAGTCCTGCGTGCGCGCCTCTTGGAAGGCCTCCCCCGGCGTAAGGCTCCCCGCCGGGCGCAGGACCAGCAGGAGTCGGTGTGACAGCCGAAGGGCCTGTCGGTGCGCCGCGAGCACGGTTTGCAGCTCCTCGGAGTGCACACCATTGGCGAACCAGATCGCGCGGCCCACACAGGTCGCGGCAAGGTCGGCAAGATCCGTCTCGTTGCAGGGCAGCGCCTGACCGCCCGCTTGCAGGGCCGTCGTAATCTCCACGTCCTCCTTGCCGAGCCCCAGCTGCATCAGCCGCCGACCTGTCGCAGGGGTGCGGGCCATGACAGCGGCGAACAGCGGCAACAGACTGCGCGCCACATCGGGGATCCAACGCTCACGGCGGCCATCGAAACCTGCGGCATCCGCATTGATCAGATAGAGGGCGCATCCCCGTTGCGCAGTCGCGATGATCAGATTTGGGCGCAGTCCGCCCCACGTCCAGACACAGCAATCTGGCGACCAGTGATCCAGAAACGCCCGCACGCTGTCGGGGTGTTCTTCGCAGATATCGCAGATGATGATACCGATGGGCCGCTCCGCTTCCAGGTCGCGCGGCGGTGCAGTGGTGGAGATCAGAACACCAAGACCGGGGCGGCTGGCAATCTGGCGCTGCGCCAGATCAACGACGGCGAGATAGGCGTCCGCCTCGGCGCAATGGATCCACAAGAGCTCGCCCGTCGGTCGCGGCTCTGAGAAGTGGGGAAGCCGCACCTCTCCGCGCCGCGCAAGTGCCCGGTAGGCGGAGAGGCCCAGCGATACCGCCACAGCGCGGCTAGCCCAATTCTTCGGTGGACGATGCGGGCGTCGCCTCATCGCGCAGGCGGTGCAAATGAGCGATGAAATAGCGCATATGGGCGTTGTCCACGGTGCGCTGTGCCTCGTTCTTCCACGCGTCATAGGCGGTTGCGTAGTTCGGGAAGATACCCACGATGTGCAGATCATCGACGTTCTTGAACGTATTTTCGCTGGGGTTCACCAGCTCGCCCCCAAAAACGAGGTGCAGGCGTTGGGTCATGGTGTATTTCCTTTGATTTCATTCAGCCTTTGTTTGCACGGCGGGGTACTGTGCCGTCAAGCAGGCACGCTACTCACACCAGCGCGTCTATGAGCGCTGCATGAATCGCCTGCCCACCGGCGACCACACCATCGAGGCGCGGATCGGCCCCGTTGAACCGCAAAGGTGCGCCGCGCTGGTCTGTGATCGTCCCGCCCGCTTCGGCCACAATGAGCGCCCCTGCGGCAATATCCCATTCCCAGCTGGGGCGCAGCGTTAACATGGCATCGAACTTCGCCTGTCCGACAAGGCCAAGGCGGTAGGCCAGTGACGGCCGATACGCCGGCTTGAACGCAGGGCACGCCCCGCTGCGCCATGCGGTGCCTGCCATGACTGGTTTGGCTGCGAGAATACAGGCCTGCCCGAAATCGGCCACGGCAGAGGCACGGATGGGCGCCCCGTTGAGATGCGCCCCGCCGCCTAGAGCGGCAGTATAAAGCAGATCGAGCAAGGGGAGATACACGACAGCCGCCGTGATCCTGCCGCGCTCGGCCACGGCAATGGCGTGGGCCCATGTGTTGGCCCCTTCGGTAAAGCTGCGGGTGCCGTCAATCGGATCGACGATGAAAACCCGCTCCTGATCGAGGCGCTCTGCGCCGTCCTCGCTTTCCTCCGAGAGCCATCCATAGCCAGGCCGCGACAGCAGAAGTACCGATTTCAGCATATCGTTCACGGCTAGATCGGCCTCTGTCACCGGTCCCGCGCCTCCGGGCTTGTCCCAGCGCCGGGCGGACGTCCCGACAAAACTTGTCGCGACACGGCCTGCCATGCGCGCGGCATCAATCAGCAGAGGAAGATCAGCTGCCGGCAATGGTCATCCCCGGAACGAGAAGCGAAGGCACGACGCGGCTCAGATGCGCCCGCGCGTCGTTGGCAGGGACGATCGCCAGCAGCATATCGCGCAGATTGCCGGCAATCGTGCATTCGTTCACCGCATGGGTGATCTCGCCATTCTCCACCCAGAGTCCGGCGGCACCGCGCGAGTAATCGCCCGTGTTTGGGTTGATCGTGGAGCCGATCATCGACGTTACCAGCAGGCCAGTGCCCATATCGCGGATCAGGTCTTCGCGGGTGGCCTCGCCTTGGGTCAGCGCCATGTTCCACGGGCTCGGCGACGGGCCGAAGCTGGTCCCCCGTGAGGCGTTGGCCGTGGAGGGCAGGCCCAGCTGCCGACCTGTTCCGAGGTCGAGCGTCCAGCTTTTGAGCACGCCATCCTCGACGACAGCGCGCTTTGATGTCGGGAGGAACTCCGCATCGAACGGGCGGCTGCCGCTGATGCGCGGACGGTGTGGATCCTCGATTAACGAGAGGCCTTCGGGCAGCACCCGCTCACCCATGGCCCCGCGCAGGAAGGAGGCGCCACGCGTGATCGCGCTGCCGTTGATCGCCGAAAGCAGATGCCCGATCAGAGAGCTGGAGATACGCTCGTCGAAGAGTACGGGATAGGTGCCTGTGGGGGGCTTGCGCGCGCCAAGGCGGAGTAACGTGCGCTCTCCTGCACTGCGGCCGATCTCTGTTGCGCTGCGCAGATCGCTTTGAAATATACGGCTGTCCCCGTCGTAGTCCCGCTCCATCGCGGCGCCCGTTCCGGCAATCGCGACACAACTCAGCGCACGGTCGGTACGACGGTAGCCGCCTGAAAATCCGTTCGATCCCGCAAAGTGGACCTCGCGCGCGCCATAGGCGGCACTGGCAGACTGTACCTGTGCAATGCCCTCGACAGCGAGTGCAGCGGCTTCGGCCTCGGTGGCGTCGTGTTGCAGCGCGGCAGGCGCGGGCTCGTCGGTCGGATCGT
>JAGXHD010000087.1 GCA_024636395.1 Sulfitobacter sp. | reverse complement strand
GCATAATACTGTCTGCTTTTTATCGGTTTCAAACTGAATGCTGGTGCTATTCAAAACATCAGGAGGAACAATATAAGTCAATGAATAGAACGACTAAGAATGACAATGAAACAGCAGGAAACTCAGAAGCTTTGTTTGGAAAACTGAGGTCTTAACCATTACACAACGCCCGCACACAGATCTCAACTAGGACATCAGCGCGGGAGCGTTAAGATGCAGGGGCAAGGGATTGTCAGACTGGGGGCTTAAATTCACGCGGGCACACGTGGCGCGCCACCGAGCCTCCCCGGGATCACTGCGCCACCACCTATCCGCAGGCCAAGCTGCCAGCCTAACACCTGATTGCTCGACAGGCAGGGTAGCCCAGTACGGTCCTCGATTTCCGCGATCACGTCCAGCGTGCGTAGATTGGTGCAAGAAAGGAAAATCGCCTGCGTCCCTCCTTGCGCAGCTAGATCGCAGGCCGCGTTAACGATCGACTGCGGCGCGATCCTTACCACGGCGGCCTCGCTGGCTTCTTCAAAGCTGCCGAATATGGGTGTCGCAATGCCAGCCTGTGCCAGCGCGCCCCGTAGCTTGTCGGACACATCTGCCGTGTAGGGCGACAAAAGCGCGAGCCGCGTGATCCCGAGCACAACACAGGAGGCGACCAGCGCACTCAACGGATCGGTCACGTGGGCGGTGCTTACCCCCGCTCCAATGAGGGCCGCCACCTGCGCCGTCCCGATTTCGGCTGACGCTGATGTACAGCCATACCCGACCATGGCGTAGGGCAACGCCTGTGGCAGCATGGCGGCGGCGGCCGTAAGCTGCCCCGACATCGCGCGCAGGTTCTCTGGCGTCACTGTCGGCGCACTTGCCACACGCGTGATAAAAAGGGGGGCATCCGCAGGCAGCATGCGGCGCAGATCACCTTCAAGCGTCTCGTCCACCTGCAAAACAATCATCCCCAGCGGCGCGGGGCCATCGGGCGCTTGGCTGTAACTGTAGCGCGTCATATCTCCATGATCTCCCGGCCTGCACGCGGCGACAAAAAGCGCGGCGCTCCGTCCGTGATCACTATATCCTCTTCGTGGACCATAATCTTGCCTTCCGCGATCTGGAGTCCTGGCTCCAGTGTAATGACCATACCCGGCTCGAGAACCGTATGATCCTGCGCGATAAGCGAGAGGCCTTCAGTCAACTGCATCCCCAATCCATGCCCCAGCCGGCCCGCATCGGAGCCACCCGCTCCGCCGGTCACAATCCGGTCCATCGCGATGAAAAGTTCTGCGGCAGTGGTACCCGAACGCGCAATATCTGCCGCCGCCTCAATCGCCTCGATGAGGCGCGCGTGGGCGCCAATGGTTTCAGCCGCCGCAGGTCCCACACTGAAATTCCGGTCAAAATCGCTGAAATACCCATCCCAGACCAAGCCGGTATCGAGCATCAGCACATCGCCGGGGGCCAGCGGCGCATCACCGGCAGGCGAGATCACATCCCCGTATCCACCCTGCGCGCAGCCCCCCGCCAGATAGGGCACCCAATCGGCACCCTCCTCCAGACAGAGGCGCTGGAAATCGCGAAACACCTGCGACAGGGGCACGCCCACCGCCGCGATCTGCGGCACGCGGCCGAACGCGCGGCCCGCGATGGCGCAGGCCCGCTCGATCTTGGCAATCTCGGCAGAAGATTTGACCGCCCGCAGGCGCGCGACGATGCCGCCGTCATCGCGCACTGCACCGCGCAATCCCGCCTGCACCTGCGCCCAGCTGGCCAGCGGCATCCGCAAATAGCTCTCGGCGCCCATCGGCGTGCCGATACTGCGGGGGCCAAGCTCGTTGAGGGTGTCAACCAGAAGGCTGATACCATCATCCGCAGGATCGGGCGCGCGCCAGGTGCGGATATCATCAAGCCAGGTCTGCGCCATCAGCGCCTCACCGATGGACGGGATCACTGCCACAGGCTTGCCGGCGGCGGGCACCACGACAAACCAGGGGCGCGTCGGGCTCTCCCAGAAGCGTGTAAGAAAGCCGGTGAAATAACGGATATCGGCCTCACAGCTAAGCAGCAGCGCGTCCATCCCGGCGGCCTGCATCAGCTTTTGCGCGCGCACGGTTCGGGCGCTGAATTCTTCGGGCGCAAAGCCGCGCTGCATCACGCCGGTCCTTCACTCAGAATGCACAGGATGCGCGATTGCGCGGTGAGGCCCAGATCGTCGCGCTGGTCTGTGTCCATGGCGATAAGCGCCGCGATCCCCGCCGCGCCCGAAGGCGAGGATGCCAGACCAGCGACCATGGCGAGACCCGCCCCGGCCTGCCCCTCGGCCTCTGAGATCAGGGCAAAGGCGTCCGCATCCCGCGCTAAGCCCTTGAGCGCGATGAGCGAGGGCATCTTGCAATCGAGCCGCCCCATCTCGGAAACGGGCCCCGTGCTTTCCACTGCTTTTCCCGCCTTTACCGAGCCGTGAAGCGCCGCCGCTGCATCCGGTTCCACCACGATGATACGCGGCCCGTCTCCCCAGGCGTCCCGCGCCAGCACCGCGCATGCGCAGGCCAGACCGCCCACGCCCGCTTGCAGGAAAATATGCGTCGGGCTGTCTGGCAGTTGTACCATCGCTTCGGCCATAAGCACCGTATAGCCCTCCATCAGCAGATGCGGCAGCGCGGTGTAGCCCTCCCATGATCCGTCCGACAAAAGCTGCCAGTCGTTGTCCTCTGCCGCTTTTTCCGCCGCGCGCAGGCTGTCCTCGTAGGTCTCTCCTTCCCGGACCACCCGCGCGCCCTGCGCCTCGAGCCTTTCGGCAAAACTTTCGGGCACACTGCGCGCGATATAGACGACCGACGTGGCTCCGAATGCCGCAGCGCCCGCCGCAACCGAGAGCCCGTGATTACCGGCGCTGGCCGTCACATAGGTCCGGCTGCGCACGTCCTCTTCCTGCGCGTGGCGCGCGATAACATAAGCAGCCCCCAGCGCCTTGAAGCTGCCGAGGCCCATGCGTGCGCGCTCGTCCTTGATCCAGACGTCTTGGACGGCCGCATGGGTGGCGATAGCCTCGCTTGTCTCCAGCGGGGTGATGGCCGCCACGGGGCAGCGCGAAACAAGCGCCTGCGCGCGTGGTGCATCGCCGGACGGAAACGGAATTTCGTCAAGACCGGCGAGCGGCGCGGGGCGGGTGATGTGAAGGATTTCCATCCATCAAGGGTGACCGCGAAGCAGCACTTGCGTCAACACAAATAGCGGCGAATGGGCGCGCGCTCGCGCCTCCGCACCAGTATCAGTCGTCCGCGCAGGGCGTTCCGGCCTCCGCCCAGATCTTTAAATCCCGCGCAAGCGACGTAACGGAGCCCGGCGCGCCGGTGCGTCCGGCTCCCGGTTCAAAGCCATAGCTCACGAAGGCACTCGTGGTCACATGCTCGACGAGCGCCGCAATATCGAACCCGTCATTCGCCTCCGGATCGCGCAGCAGAGTGCAGATCTCAACACTGGATCTGCCCCGCCACGCAAGCTCGACCGGAGGCAGGCGCCAAGCATCGTCGACCTGCGGAGCGGCGTGGGGCACGGCATTGTCGCCAGCCGCACTCATGTGGCAGGCGCGGCAGGGAATACTTTCGGCGCCAATCCGGCTTTCGCCCGCGACGACGTTCATGCCGTGCAGACGCTCAGGCCCGTAGCCAAGATCATCCCACGCGGGCCTGCCCTCTTCTCCGACGTGGCAATTGGTGCAGCGCGGATGGGAGGCCACAGCATAGATGCGATCCCATGCGGCGGCTCCGCCTTCCTGCGCCTGCGCAGCAACTGGAAAGGTCAAAGCGAGGATAAAAGCCCAGTCCCTCATACGAAATCGACGGTCTTGAAAAACGGCATCTCCCGCAGGCGGATGCCTGTGGCAACAAAGATAGCGTTGGCGAGGGCCGGTGCTGCGGGCGGTACGGGCGGCTCGCCGATGCCGCGAATATTGGGGTTGTTCTCCAGCGCACGCACTTCGATCTCAGGGCATTGGTGCAGGCGCATGCCCTCGGAGAGGTGATAATTGCCCTGCTCTGCGCGGCCATCTTTGTAGGTGATCTCCGAGTTCATGGCGTGGCCAAGCCCCCAGACCACGCCGCCCGCAACGTTGTTCTGAAAGGTGACCGGATCCACCACGCGCCCGACTTCGGCCGCGACCCAGACACGGTCGATCTTGATTCCCCTATCCGTGGCGGTTACCTCGACGACTTCCGCGACGGGCACCCCGAATGAAGTGACCAGCGCGACACCGCGTCCCTGTCCCGGCTCCAGTGGCGCGCCCCAATTGGACATCTCAGCCACCGCTTCGAGAACGCGGCGCGCGTCGTCGTCGTTAACCAGTCGCAGCCGCTCAGCCATCGGATCGGCACCCGCCGCGTGGATCAGCTCATCCAGAAAGCTCTCGGCGAAAAATCCGGCTGTGGACGCGCCGACAGAGCGCCACGACGATGTGGGCGCCAGCTCCGGTACGGCATAGGCACGCACCCGCAGATCAGGGACGGCGTATCGCATGTTCCACGCCCCCGCGGCGATCTGCGTGTCAGGCCCCGGCACCGGCGCGCCAAGGCGGCCTGATTGCGAGCGCGAGGCGGAAACGGTGGCGATATCGAGATCGAGTGCTGTCACCTTGCCACCCGCGTGCGCGCCACGCCCGCGCGCCATGCCGATCTGGCGGTTATAATCCTGCGCGAAATCCTCCTCGCGGCTGAAGGTGAGCTTGACCGGTGTGCCCGGCACCTCGCGCGCGATATCAACAGCCACGTCGATGTTGTCGAACTCCAGACGGTGCCCGAAACTGCCGCCTGCGTATTGATTGTGCAGATGGATCTGCTCGGTCTCCATCCCCAGACGCTTGGCGATGCGTTGCTCGGCAAAGCCGGGAAGCTGGTGCGCGACCCAGATGTCGACCCGGTCCGCCGTGACCTTGGCGATGGCGCCAAGCGGCTCCAGTGGCTGGTGTGCGACGTAGGGCGCGCGGTACTCCGCCTCCACCACTTCTGCTGATTCTGACAGAGCGGAGTCCACATCGCCGTCGTGGCGCCACTCCTTGTCGAGCCGCTCGGGCGTGAACGAGGCCTCAACCTCCGCCCAGTGGCCCGACTGCTCCGCAGGATAGGCCGCCACGTCCCAATCATAGTCGATCGCGTCCAGCGCTCGGAAGGCGCGCCATGTATTATCTGCGATCACGGCGACGCCATAGGGCAGCCCGATAATCTGCAGCACACCGCGCATCTCCTCAGCGCGCGCGGCGTCAAACCCTAGAAGTCGTGCCCCCTTGCGCGGGTTCATCCGAACGGAAGCCTGTACCATCCCGTCAACCTTGAGATCGATACCGAAGGTCTGCGTACCAGTTGATTTTGCTACAATATCCATCCGTTCGACCCGTTTGCCGATCAGACGCCACTGGGACGGATCGCGCAGGGTCACATCCGTCACCGGCTCCAGCTCTGCGGCACCGGCGGCCAGGTCGGTATATTCCATCCGGACACCGTCGGGCAGGATGACTGCGCCGCGCTCGGTCTTCAGCAGGACGGCGTCGATTCCTGTCTGCGCACTCGCAGCCGCTTTCAGCGTCTCGCGCGCGACCGCCCCTGCCGTGCGCAACTTGTCGAAGCTATCGGGCACAGAGGTCGACCCGCCGGTCACTTGAGCGCCAAGCACTTTCATCACCGCGCCCATGGTGCTGCGCATGGCCTCGGCCGCAAAGCTTTGATCGTTGGAGCGGAAAGGTACGGCTTCGGCGGCCAGTGCGGTGTTGTAATAGGCGCCTGCGGGCGTGCCTGGAATTGTGGTGATCTGGTCAAGGTCCACGTCAAGCTCCTCGGCAATCAGCATGGCCTGCATCGAGGCAGCGCCCTGCCCCAGATCGGTATGCGGTGTGATCAGCGTGATGCCCTCCGCGTTAATCTTGACCCATGGATTGAACACCGCATCACCGGGTGCCGCCCGAGCCGTGAGCGGGTTATCCGGATCCCGCTTGACGAGATAGGTACCGAAGGCGACGCCTCCCGCGATCACAGCGGACCCGATTAGAAAGCTTCGGCGCGCAATTGTCTTGCCACGTCCCATGTTCAGGCTCCCTGCAATTTCGTCGCGGCGGTTTTCACGGCGGCGCGGATGCGCGGATAGGTCCCGCAGCGGCATAGATTGCCGCTCATCGCCTGATCAATCTGATCGTCCGTTGGGGCACTGTTGAGGTCAAGAAAGCTCGCCGCCTGCATGATCTGGCCCGACTGACAGTAGCCACATTGCGCCACTTGATGCTCGATCCATGCGGCCTGCACTGCATGAAGCGCCTCAGGCGTTCCCAACCCTTCGATGGTGGTGATGTCACCGTCCACATCCCCCGCCGCAAGCTGACAGGAGCGCACCGCGATTCCGTCCACATGCACGGTGCAGGCGCCGCACTGCGCGATCCCGCAGCCGTATTTTACGCCGGTAATGCCCAATTCGTCGCGCAACACCCAAAGCAGCGGCATGTCATCCTCGACATCGACCGTATACGCCCTGCCATTCACAGTGAGTTCCATCGCCATCTCCTCTCAGCCAGTCGCTTACTTGCGCTGCATCCGTTCGATCATCTTGAGCACCATGCGGCGCGGCAAAAGTGGGATGAGCCAGTTTATCATGAAATCAATCGGCTTTTCATTAACGGCCACCAAAGCTCCCCGGGACATAGCGTCATACCCGTATTTAGCGACCGAAGCGGGCGATTTCCCGCCCCCTTTTACCAGATTTGTACCATGCAGGTCGGCCCGGTCGGCGAAGCCGGTCTTTACGTATCCGGGTGCGAGAACGGTGACCGTCACCCCCTGCGGGCGCAGTTCATGATCCAAGGCCTGTGAAAAGCTTTGCACGAAGGATTTGGTCGCGAAATAGACCGCCTGTAGGGGGCCGGGCATAAAACCCGCGCTCGAGCCCACGTTGAGAATGCGGCCCTGCGCACGCTTGGCCATGTCACGCCCGAAATGATGGCTCAGCGCCACCAGCGCCTTGACGTTAAGATCGATCATCCCGAGCTCTTCGGCGATCTTGCGGTCGATGTGCCGCCCCTGCCCGCCGAAGCCCGCATTGTTGATGAGAACGTCGATCGGCACGCCCAGCGCCGTAACCTGCTGGATCAGCTCTGCCGCACCATCGGGCGCGCCCAGATCCACGGCGATTACATGCGCCTTGATCCCGTGTGCCGCTTCGATCTCCGCAGCCAGCGCCTTGAGCTTGCCCTCCGAGCGCGCGGTGAGCACGACATCGCCACCTTTGCGGGCGTGATAGCGGGCGAATTCCGCGCCGATCCCGGAGGAAGCGCCGGTGATGAGGGCCGTGTTGGACATGATCTCTCCCAAGCTTGCTAGAGCTTGGGTCTAGCATATACCACAGCGGTCACAACAGAAGCGCGCACTGACCTGACGACAGGCGACGGGCTCAGAACTCGACGACGGCGCGGATGGATTTACCCTCGTGCATCAGATCGAAGCCCTCGTTGATCTGATCGAGAGTGAGTTTGTGCGTAATCATAGGGTCGATCTCGATCTTCCCACTCATGTACCAATCGACGATCTTGGGCACGTCCGTGCGCCCCTTGGCTCCGCCGAAGGCTGTTCCGCGCCAGACACGGCCCGTAACCAGCTGGAAAGGCCGGGTGGAAATCTCGGCGCCCGCGGGCGCCACGCCAATGATGATGCTCTCGCCCCAACCCTTATGCGCGGCTTCGAGCGCCGTGCGCATGACTTGGGTGTTGCCTGTGGCATCGAAAGTGTAATCCGCGCCACCCTTGGTCAACTCTACCAGATGCGCGACCAGATCGCCGTCAACTTTCGAGGGGTTCACGAAATCGGTCATCCCGAAATAGGTCGCTACCTCCTGCTTGTCGTCATTGAGATCGACGCCCACGATCTGGTCCGCACCCGCAAGGCGCAGCCCCTGAATGACGTTCAGTCCGATGCCGCCGAGGCCAAAGACAACGCACCGAGCACCAATCTCGACTTTTGCGGTGTTGATCACGGCTCCGATGCCCGTGGTCACGCCGCAGCCGATATAGCAGATCTTGTCAAAGGGCGCGTCCTTGCGGACCTTGGCCAGTGCGATCTCTGGAACGACAGTATGGTTGGCGAAGGTCGAGCAGCCCATGTAGTGATGGATCGGCGTGCCATCGAGCATGGAAAATCGTGTGGTGCCGTCGGGCATCTGTCCGCGCCCTTGGGTGATGCGGATCGCCTGGCAGAGGTTGGTCTTGCCGCTGAGACAGTATTCGCACTCACGACACTCGGGCGTGTAGAGCGGGATAACATGATCGCCCACTTCGAGCGTCGTGACACCTTCGCCCACTTCCATGACGATGCCCGCGCCTTCATGGCCGAGGATGCAGGGGAAAATTCCCTCCGGGTCATCGCCCGAACGGGTGAATTCATCGGTGTGGCATAGGCCAGTCG